>NZ_JBFTMC010000007.1:0-124510 GCF_056396765.1 Bacillus sp. 05T22 | reverse complement strand
CCTACACGAGGGCTATCTTGAATATAACGGTAAGGCATATTCCATGGCTATAGAGAGTGGCAAAATGCAAAAGAACATTTGGTTAGGTTCACATCCAGATGGTAACTATTTTCTTGATGATGGATCCATGGCAACTGGTTGGAATTTGATTAATAATGAATGGTATTATTTCAAAGAAAGTGGGATACATTTTAATACTTATAATGGTTGGCTAAGTTATAAAGGAAGCTGGTATTACTTTGTGGCTTCTAAGATGCAAACAGGCTGGATTGAAGATAATGGGAATTGGTACTACCTGAATGCAGATGGCACGATGAAAAGCTCAGTAAATGGGTGGAACGAAGGTTGGTTAGATGAAGGAGGAAAGCGCTACTTTTTTGATGACAGTGGTGCTATGCGGACAGGGAAATTGTGTGAAGGAGGTACTTGTTGGTACTTCAATCCAGATGGATCCATGGTAACAGGCTGGAAAGTAGTGGATGGTGAATGGTATTACTTTGATGATAAAACTGGAGCAAGCCATGCAGGTTGGTTAAGTTATAACGGGAAATGGTATTACTTTTATGATGGCCCGATGACAACAGGCTGGTTACAAAAAGATGGAAATTGGTATTATTTACAGTCTAGCGGTGCAATGGCAATAGGTAAACATTTCATCGATGGGAAATGGTATACATTTAATAATAATGGGGCTATGATGTAACGAAAGTTTTTTATGAGTATGTAGGATACTAGATACATATTTTAAGAGACTTTTATAATGAAAGAAGACACTTGTTAGGTATCTTTTTTTCTGTTTATCCCGCTATTTGAGGGCAGTAAGATCTTCTTTGGCTAAATGAGGGATCAGCTGCTGCCTGTGAAAATTCGATTCGTGTGGGCTAATAATCAGTAGGGGAATGAAGAAAACTCTACTGATTGAAGTTCCACAGTGATGAGGGATATCATATCCGCATCAAGGTAAAGATTATTTTCATTGAAAAATTCGAAGCATGGTAATTTTCTAGCATGTTGGTTATTCATCTATCTTTATTTCTGAGAAATTAAAAATATTACATTTTCGTTACAAAAATGTGTTGATTATATTAATATATCATAATATAATTCTTCTTGTGGAAATGAAAGTAAAAATTATCTATTATTTGGAGGAAATATAAAATGAAGAAAGCTATTGTACCAATTTTAATGTCTGCAATGTTTGTAGTGCCTGCAGTATCTCATGCTGAAAACCAAGAAGCTGTGAAACAGATTGCTCCAAAAACAGAACAAGCAATGCAGAAAACAGGGTGGGTAAAAGAGGGGAATACATGGTATTTCTATAATCAAAATGGTGTGAAGCAAACAGGCTGGTTAAGTGATGGGGGAAAATGGTATTACTTTGATGGAAACGGAAAAATGCAAACAGGTTATATTGTATATCAATATGAAGGTTACTTACTAGGAGCAGACGGTGCAATGTATGCCAATAAAGGTTGGGTTCAGTATGGTGGAAAGTGGTATTATGTACATCAAGGTGGAAAGCTACAACACGGATTGCTTGAATATAATGGAAAAACTTATTTTTTAAATCCAGATAATGGGCAGATGTTTACAAAAGCTTGGATTGGAGAACATCATACAGGTAACTATTTTCTCGAAGATGGATCAATGGCAATAGGTTGGACTTTAATTGATAATAAGTGGTACTACTTTAACGATAAGGGGCTTAGTTATAATGGTTGGCTAAGCTATAAAGGAAGCTGGTACTACTTCATTGGTGGTAAGATGCAAACAGGCTGGATTGAAGATAATGGGAATTGGTACTACTTAAATGCAAATGGCACAATGAAAAGTTCAGCAAATGGGTGGGACGAAGGTTGGTTAGATGAAGGAGGAAAGCGCTACGTTTTTGCTGACAATGGCGCCATGTGGACAGGGAAAATGTGTGAAGGAGGTACTTGTTGGTACTTCAATCCAGATGGATCCATGGTAACAGGCTGGAAAGTAGTGGATGGTGAATGGTATTACTTTGATGAGAAAAGTGGAGCAAGCCACGCAGGTTGGTTAAGTTATAACGGGAAATGGTATTACTTTTATGATGGCCCGATGACAACAGGCTGGGTGCAAGATAATGGTACATGGTACTACCTGAATACAGATGGCACGATGAAAACAGGCTGGTTACAAAAAGATGGAAATTGGTATTATTTACAGTCTAGCGGTGCAATGGCGATAGGTAAACATTTCATTGATGGAAAATGGTATTCGTTTAAAGATAATGGCGTTATGATGTAATGAAAGTTTTTTAAAAATGAGTATGTATGATACTAGATACATATTTTAAGAGATTGTTACAATGAAAGAAGACACTTGTTAGAGTGTCTTCTTTATTATTTTCTATGAATCAATAGAAGAGAAATAAAAAGGGACAGGCCCTCTAAGGATAGAGATCTATCCGATCGTAAATATAGTTAATGAATCAATTCCTCATTTAGCAAACGCATGATTCCCAATTACTGCAACAGTTTGGCACTGGAGCTAATAAGCGAGATATAGGATGTTAAAAAAGTTAGAGTTATATGTAAGAACTCTTTGATAGATAGTTATAAGTGAGGTTATCGAACCTTATAATATATCTAGTTTTCAATATGCACATGGGCATTTTGGAGGGTTGTACCGTCTATAATGAGATCTCAACATGTTTCGCTGTGCAAAAATGATGCTTTAATCCCAATGTAGATTTGAAATAAAGTTTCGTGATTTTTTTACAAAAATTCATCTGTACTGAAAATTGAAGAACCCATTTTGATCAATTTTTTCAAAATGGGTTCTTTTAACTTATAGAAATATATAGGTTTAATGGGAAACAACGAATTTCTTAACTTGCTAGCAATTTGGTGCTACCCCTTATTTTAGAAATGATAAAACGAAAACGTGGTAACTTTTATTAAATAAATTGTCAAATAAAATTAAAAATCATATTATAAATAATATTTATTTATAATTATTATTTTGATATACTCATTATCGATTGGTATACTGGAAACGAATGTTCTTGAAAAAGATTCTCATTTCCGATATTGAGGTGAATATAGATGAATAAGAAGAAAATAGGTTTACTTGTGATGGCGTACGGAACTCCAGAGTCACTAGAGGATGTAGAGGCATATTATTATACACATATTCGCCATGGGCGTAAGCCATCTCAAGAAGCGCTTGATGAGTTAGTTGGGCGTTATAAAGCGATTGGTGGTATTTCACCGCTTGCGAAAATTACAAAGGAACAAGCTAGAAAATTAACAAATGAGTTAAATAAGCGTTTTTCAGAATTTGAATTTGTATGTTATTTGGGACTAAAACATATTGCTCCATTTATTGAAGATGCTGTGGAAGAGATGAAGCAGGACGGTATTGAGGAAGCAATTAGTATGGTGCTCGCACCTCATTATTCAACTTTTAGTATTAAAGCATACAACGAGCGTGCCAAAAAGATTTCTGAGAACATAAATGGTCCTGTTATAGAGCCGATTGAGCAATGGTACGAAGAACCGAAATTTATTGCGTATTGGGCAAATCAAATAAAAGAAACATTTGCTAGAATTACAGACGGGGAGAAAGCTGTTGTAATTTTTTCAGCGCATAGTTTACCAGAGAAAATTATTGCAGCAGGAGACCCATATGTGAAGCAACTGCAGCATACGGCAGATTTAATTGCTGAAGCAGCGAAGATTCAAAATTATACAATCGGCTGGCAAAGTGCCGGAAATACACCAGATCCATGGATTGGACCAGATGTACAAGATTTAACGAAAGATTTATATGAAAAGCATGGTTATAACACTTTTGTGTATTGTCCAGTTGGGTTTGTGGCTGAGCATTTAGAAGTGTTGTATGACAACGATTATGAATGTAAAGTTGTGACAGATGAATTAGGTGCACGCTATTTCAGACCGGCTATGCCAAATGCAAAAGAATCATTTATTGATTGTTTAGTAGAAATTGTTTCCAAAAAAGCGAATAAAATAATTGACAAAAAAATAATTTTGAATAATAATTAATTTATAATAATTTTAAATAAGTAATTATTATTATGAAATAATAGGAGGTTTCCCTTGATGAATCCAAATGATCGCTTAACAACAAACCAAGGTGCTCCAGTAGGAGATAACCAAAATTCTCGTACAGCTGGTCGTCGTGGACCGGTATTATTAGAAGATTATCATTTAGTAGAAAAGCTTGCTCATTTTGATCGTGAACGTATTCCAGAGCGTGTTGTACATGCACGTGGTGCGGGTGCTCATGGTGTTTTCGTAACGAAAAATAGCATGAAAGCATATACAAAAGCAGCATTTTTACAAAATGAAGGAACAGAAACACCTGTATTCGTTCGTTTCTCAACGGTTATTCATGGGCAAGGTTCTCCGGAAACAGCTCGCGACCCACGTGGCTTCGCTGTGAAGTTTTATACAGAAGAAGGAAACTATGATATCGTTGGTAACCATTTACCTGTTTTCTTCATTCGTGATGCAATTAAATTCCCTGACATGGTGCATTCCTTAAAACCAGCACCAGATACAAATATTCAAACGCCAGATCGTTACTGGGACTTCATGACATTGTCTCCAGAGTCTACGCATATGATGACTTGGGTATTCTCTGATTACGGAACTCCTGCAAACTATCGTCAAATGGAAGGGTTTGGAGTACATTCATTTAAATGGATTAATGCAGAAGGTAAAATTGTTTATATTAAATATCACTGGAAACCACAGCAAGGTGTTCGTAACTTGAGTGCAAAAGAAGTGGTAGAAGTACAAGGGAAAGACTTCAACCATGCAACTCGTGATTTATTTGATGCGATTGAAAAAGGTAATTATCCGAAATGGGATCTTCACGTACAAGTAATGCAATTAGATGAAATGGATTCTTTAGACTTTGATCCATTAGATCCAACAAAAGTATGGCCAGAAGATCGCTTCCCATTAATGGAAGTAGGGACAATGACCCTCAATCGTAACCCGAAAAACTTCTTTGCAGAAGTAGAGCAAGCTGCGTTTACTCCAAGTGCGACTGTATCTGGTATTGAACCATCTGAAGATAAATTATTACAAGGACGTTTATTCTCTTATCCGGATACACAACGTTACCGTCTTGGTGCGAACTACTTACAAATTCCAGTAAACTGCCCATATGCAGCTGTTCGCAATCAACAACGTGATGGTGCGATGCAAATGAATCAACAACCATCAACAATTAACTACGAGCCAAGTCGACATGCTGAAAATCCAGTTGAAGATCCTAATTACCGTGATTCAACTATGAAGCTTGAAGGGTACGTATCTCGTGAAAAAATTGATAAACCAAACGACTTTAAGCAAGCGGGTGAGCGTTACCGTTCATTCTCTAAAGAAGAACARGACAACTTAATTGCCAACTTAACAAATGATTTAAAAGATGTGCATGAACAAACGAAATTACTTGCAATCTGTAACTTCTTCCGTGCAGATCGTGAGTATGGTATGCGCTTAGCGAAAGCATTAAACGTTGATATTTCAGCGTACGTAGGAAATCCTGCGAAGTAATAACATTCTCAAATTTAAACTGCTGTATGTGTCTACAAATATGATGAATAACAAAGGATGACTGAATTTTCAGTCGTATTTTGTTTTAAAATATTTATAAGAGCTTTATTTTTTATTAGATTTTTTACTTTCTAAATGCGGATTTAAAAAGAGATGAATGAGAATATCGTGTATCGATTATATAAATCCATTTTGTTTTTTCGACATATAAATCGCTATTATGAAGAAGAAAAGGGAACTTAAAATTAAAGATTAATAACTGGAGAAGCCCCAGTCTATTACCCTGAAATTCATGGTCTTCATGGATTGAGGCCGATCATTCCGCCTTCAGACATAGCCTTCCGAAGGTCTGCTTTTTGGATACGTACTCTAATAAAACATAGACGATAAGTACCTGAGGTAACAAATAAAAAGGTTTATCTCGTATTAAAAAGAGATAAACCTTTTTCTATTATAAAAGTTATATACTTATAAAATGCATCATTTAGCCTCTTTTTGTATTGCCACTTCGCCTAGTGATTTCTCGCTATATTCATAAGCCTTCTCACCATGCATCGAAATATCGAGTCCCATTTGCTCTTCATGTTCATGTACGCGAACGGGAAGGAAGAAACTAATTCCTTTAATAATGGTGTATGTCATCACGATTGTAAAAGCATATGTCGCTCCAATTGCAGTGAACTGTTTCCAAAGAAGTGCAGCATTTCCATAAAACAATCCATCAGCGCCGCCGCTATTTACAGAAGTGGTTGCAAATAGCCCGGTTGCAATACCACCCCATGTACCACCCACGCCGTGACATCCAAATGTATCAAGTGCATCATCATATCCAAGTTTATGCTTTAAAAAGAAGACAGCTCCGAAGCAAAGAACGCCTCCGATCGCCCCGATTAAAAGAGCGGAGAAAGGAGTGACGAATCCGCAAGCCGGTGTAATAGCAACGAGGCCTGATACAGCGCCGCAAGCTGCTCCCATTACCGTCGGTTTTGATTGGAAGAACCACTCTGCTAAGATCCATGTTAATGCAGAAGCTGCGGCAGCGGTATTTGTATTAATGAATGCGGTCAGTGCTACGTCGTTTAGTGTAAGGGCACTGCCGACGTTAAATCCGAACCAGCCGAACCACAATAAGCCCGCGCCTAAAAGTGTAAATGGTAAATGGTGAGGGGAAGATCCGTTTACGTCTTTTCGCTTACCGAGAAAAATCGCTAGTACAAGCCCGGCAACGCCAGATGTGATATGGACAACGTTACCACCGGCGAAATCTAATGCGCCAAGTTCGCGAAGCCATCCGCCAACGCCCCATACCCAATGGGCAACGGGATTATAAACGATTGTCGTCCAAAGAAGGATAAAAATGAGAAAAGCAGAAAATCGCATTCTTTCAGCGAATGCTCCTGAAATTAGCGCTGGTGTTAAGATTGCAAACATAAGTTGAAACATCATAAATAAATTGTGAGGAATAGTAGCGGAGTAGTCTGCGTTTGGTGTAAAAGTTACGTTTTGTAAGCCGAACCAATCTAATGTACCAATGACGCCATTCCAATCTGGCCCGAATGATAAAGAATAACCGATAAAAATCCATTGAATGGAAACAATCGCCATCGCGCTATAGCTATGCATCGTTGTACTCAGCACGTTTTTGCTACGAACCATCCCGCCGTAAAAAAGTGCCAAACCTGGCGTCATAATCATAACCATTACCGTCGCTAAAAATAAAAACACAGTATCTCCCATGTTCATTCTTTTCCCCTCCTATAATGTTATAAAATGTTACATTTAATGTTATTTTTCATATCATATTCAATAATTAATAAAAAATCAACATATTTTTCAGAAAATTTAAAATATCATGTAAGAAAACCTAACATGGTGTTTGTGTAAGTGCGGTTTGTTCGGAAAATTGATATACTATTCTTACAATTAAAAAGAAGTTGGGGGATATTATGTGAAGAAGATATGGAGAAGAGGAGTGTTGATTTGTTTTTGTATGGTATTTGCTTTCTTAGCGCCTATACATACATTAGCGGAAGAAAAAAGAGAGTGGCAAGATGAAGTAGTATATTCTATTATGGTTGACCGCTTTAATAATGGAGATGCAAAAAATGATAAACAGCTTGATGTAGGGAATTTAGAAAGATACCAAGGGGGAGATATACAAGGGATTGTAAAGCGAATTGATTACATAAAAGAGATGAGATTCACTACTATTATGCTTTCGCCAATTTTTAAAGGTGAAACGTATGATGGGTATGGTACGGTTGATTTGCAAAAAGTGAATGAACATTTTGGGTCAATGCAAGATGTGAAACAACTTGTACAAGAAGCGCATAAACGAGATATGAAAGTGGTGTTTCAATTTGTTATAGAAAAAGAGCAAGAAACGCTTATTGATTCGATAAAATGGTGGATGAAAGAAGCAAACATAGATGGAAGTTATCTTATGCATAGTAAAGAAATATCTCGTGCCTTTTTAAATACAGTAAAACAAAGTGTTCAAGGAATAAAAAAAGATTTCCTCGTTATGACTGATGAGGGAGAGGGTATACATAATGAGTACTATAAGCACATAACAGATATCTTTACGAAAACGGATACACCTATTAAACCACTTTATGACGTTAGTTTAATAGAAAATGGTAAAGTAACAAGTAATTTTTTAGATAATCAAGACACAAAGCGGTTTGTCAGAATCGCGAAAGAGAACGCATATTATCCGCCGGCTCGTTTAAAACTTGCGCTTACTTATTTATATACAACACCAGGGATGCCGATTGTTTACTACGGAACGGAAATTGCGCTTGATGGCGGGGGAGTGCCAGATAATCGCCGCTTAATGGATTTTAAAACAGATGAAAAGTTTTTACAGTATGTAACGAGATTGGGAGAGATTCGTCAAAAATTCCCCTCTCTTCGCCGTGGGACATTTGAGTTGCTATATGATAAGACTGGGATGAGTGTGCTAAAAAGGACGTATAAAGATGAAGTGACACTTGTTGCAATTAACAACACGAAAGAGACACAAAAAGTTTCACTTTCGGCAAATGAGATAGGAGAAAATCGAGAATTAAAGGGATTATTGGAAGATGAAATCATTAGAGAAGAAGATGGGAATTATTATCTCGTATTGAAGCGAGAAGAAGCAAATGTATATCAAGTTAGAGAAAAAACGGGGATTAATTGGATCTTTATCTCTTTGTTAGTTGGTATGAATGTGTTATTTATTGCTTTTTTAATTGCTGTAAAGAAGAAAAAATCTTCTACTCTATAAAATGAAAGTGGATAGATTGACAGTGTATCTCTTCAATTCATGGATAATATATATTTTCTAGTACACTATTAATTCGTGAGTAGTGTACTTTTTTATTTATGAGATGACATCTATTCTATTGTAAATGCAACAGTAGATATTATGACGAGAATATATGTTTTTTATTAGTGATACAGGATGAATTAAGGTGGAATTGTCTTAGAGTTTTGTGGATCAGATTGATAGCGTATATAGAAACAAGAAAGGTATGTGTGAGATTTCCTTCATCGAAAAAATATGTGGATGTATCTTTTTAAAGTAAATTGATTAATTGGTTTAAAGCATTCTAACATAATATTGAATATGATGAATATGTAATCTGCAGGTTATGAATCTTTTTAGTTAATAGGAGGTGAATTTAAAATGCCTTTTACTACTGGGCCAATTGAAAACGTAGGAAATCAGCCTGCTAATGCAAATAGAGCTAAGGTTAAAATCCTCAATCGTACTGGAGGTACACTTAATGGGGTACTTCGATCTTTTAGACTTGATGGTACAAGAACATTAATCGAACAGAGAAACTTTACTGTAGCTGCTAATGCTTCTACTCTTGTAATTCTAAGTTTAGTTCACTCTACTTTGGGACAAGCAGACCAATATGAAGTTGAAATTGTTCCTAATCAAAACGGTGGCATATACAGTGTTTATGGAGTAACTGCTCAGGGTGTTATTATTACTGCACAACGAGTTTTGAATACAGAATTAACGCAAATTCTGTAGTAACTATTACTGATCAATAAAAACTCTCTGTAGGATTAAACTTAGATTCTTTTTCTGTGCTATTTATGAATGTATAAGAGAAATCGGCCGATTAAAGTAATGAATTCTGCTTCATAAATGCAGTTGTCATCTAATGTAGTTATTCTGGTTGGGATGTATCTTTTTTTCATTCCCAACCAGAATAACAAAATTTGTTATTATTACTTCATAATGATGATTAAAAAAATTAGTATTTAAAAATATTGTATGGATATGACTGTTATGCACTGGGATTACTTCTTTCGTAACACCTGCAAAACGGTGATTATGCCTGTCATTGTACTTTTATAGAGTTTTTTCTATTAACGATAGTTGATGAACTGTACGTCGATTGGTAAATCAGCGCTACGAACTGCTGCGATTACTGCTTGTAAGTCATCGCGGCTTTTTGCTGTTACGCGTACTTGATCATCTTGTACTTGTGTTTTCACTTTTAATTTTAACTCTTTAATAATGTTATTAATTTTCTTAGCGTTCTCTTTATCGATACCTTGTTGCAACGTTGCGCGTTGACGTACTGTGTTACCAGCGGCGCTTTCTACTTTTCCGTAGTCTAAGTTTTTAATTGGTACTTCGCGTTTAACTAGTTTTGAAATAAGAACATCTTTTACTTGATCTAATTTAAATTCATCATCAGAAGTTAAAACGATTACTTCTTTTTCTAATTTAATATCACTTTTGCTTCCTTTAAAGTCATAACGATTTTGAATTTCTTTTAATGCGATGTTAATAGCATTTGTTACTTCTGGTAATTCTACTTTTGAAACGATGTCAAAAGAACTATCTTTTGCCATAGTAAGCACCTCCAAATTAAATTCCACCTCTTATTATAGTGAATTTTTGCGAGTTGGACAAATAAAGGAAAATTCGTGTTATAATGAAGCTTTCTTTGGAATGATAAAAATATACTTTATATATAGAAGGGAATTAAAATATATGTATTTGCAGCCAGGATCGATTGAACAGGTAACTGTTTTACGAGAAACGGAAATTGGATATATGGTTGGATTTGACGATGAGGATGGTTATGAGGAAGTATTTTTACATAAAAATGAAGTAGCGGGAGAAATTGAGGAAGGCGATACGATTGATGTATTTCTATATCTTGATCATCAAGAGCGAATTTCTGCAACGATGAAGACGCCGCTTATTACGATAAGTGATTGGAATTGGGTAAAAGTTGTAGAAGTAAAACCTGATCTAGGTGTGTTCGTTGATATTGGTGTTTCTAAGGATATCTTAATCCCAGCTGATGAGTTTCCAATTTATACACCAGTTTGGCCAGAAGAAGGCGATGAGTTATATTGTACATTAAAATTAACAAATCGTGGCCGTCTTATTGCTCTTCCGGCAAGAGATTCAGATATGCAGGAAATTATTGTAGAGGCAACGCCATCTATGCGTAATAAAAATGTGAACGGACGTGTATATCGCTCGCTTCAAGTTGGTTCGTTTGTATTAACGGATGAACATTTCCGTGCTTTTTTACACCACACAGAAAGAAAAGAACAAGTTCGTATTGGTGAGCGTGTAACGGGCCGTATTATTGATGTGAAAGATGATGGTACGATTAATATTTCACTTCTTCCGCGTAAAGAAGAGGGAATGGAAGATGATGCTGCGGTAGTTTATGAGTACATGGAGAGCCGCGGAGGAGCAATGCCGTTTTGGGATAAGAGCCATCCGGAAGACATTAAAGAACGTTTTAATATGAGTAAAGCAGCGTTTAAACGTGCGCTTGGTAAGTTGATGAAAGAAGAAAAGGTTTATCAAGAAGAAGGTTGGACGTACTTCAAGAAATAAAAAAATCCGAACAGGCTCATGCCTGTTCGGATTTTCAGAGTGTTGGGAAACAGGAGTCAGTAGGCTCCTGTTTTTTGTCGTTATGTGTCGGAACGTCGATATATTCGAATTTGCGCCGATAAAGTGAAACCTTAATCAGTGGGGGGTTCATCCCCCGCTGATTATTAGCTCTCGCCAATCGGGCTTTTACGGGCAGTTGATTCCTCACTTATCTTTCTCGTTTTTCTCTGAATCTTGAGGTGGGAGTCTTACTGCCCGTTAATGCGGGGGGGGGGGATTTCATTTACTATTCTTCTACCAGCCCACTCTGTTGCTAGATTTTTTATTGTTGTCCGGAAAGACGAGAGAATGTATCTTTCAAATCACTATCTTTTACTTTAATATCAGCTTTCTTGAATTCGTCTAGTAATATTTTTTGGCCTGTAGTTTGATCTGCTAATCGCTGTTCTTCCAGATTTTTACGAATGGAATCTTTTACTTCATCATATGGTTTTAATTCTTTTTTATCGGTAAGTTTAATAATGTGATAGCCTTGTGATGACTTGATAGGTTTGCTAATTTCACCGACATTTAATTTGTAAGCCGCTTCTTCAAATTCAGGTACCATTTTACCTGGACCGAAGTATCCAAGGTCTCCGCCATTTTCCTTTGAACCTGGGTCCTGTGACTGTTGTTTTGCTAACTCTTCGAATGAAGCACCTTCATCCAGTTGTTTCTTAATATCATTTGCCGTTTTTTCATCGTTTACTAAAATGTGGCTGGCTTTAATTTCAGGTTTATAGTTTGCTTTTACATCTTTATCTGTAATGCTTTTCTTAATGGCTTCGTTCATTGCTAATTTGAACCTAATTTGATTTTTAAAGTCATCTTCATCTTTTAGGCGGTTACTTTCTAATACCGTTTTGAATTGATCACCAAATTGATCTTTTGCTTTTTTGAATTCTTTATCGACTTCATCATCAGATACTTTATATTTTTTTGTCATGATATCTTGTGCCATCATTTCATATAGCATATCTTTTCCGTACCGTTCTTTTAACTGCTTGTCAAAATCACCTTTTGTAATGGTTGAAACTTTTGATGTTGCAATCGCCTCTGAGTTATCTTTTAGACCACAAGCAGACAGCATTAACGTTCCGAGCGCAGCTGTGGCCATCAATAATTGTTTTCCTTTCACTTTAACACCTCATCTAATTATGTTGTTATTATTGTAAAATAGCGAGGTGAACATGAAGTGAAATTGATATGTTTTTTGTGAAATGAAAAAGTACATCAACAAGATTGTTGATGTACTATTAAATCCATTTTGATTTTCCGACATATAATCCGCTGCTATGAAGAACAAAAGGTGACCGCTACTTGTTTTCTCTTTTTGTTTTAACTTTGCATGGGGCAGGAAAAGGATCTGACCGCTTCTATGCATAGCTGGATACTCTCTCCCGTCTAAAAAGGAAGGTTTTATGTCGGTTTTTTAATTTGTATTTTTATAAATGATTAAAGGTGATTTGTTTTTTTAGAATATGCACGTTTTCCTTGCTGGATATTTTTTTGTTCTTGTTCATTTTTTTGTGTGCGCTTTGCATTATTATCGCGTGCTTTTTTGTCATTATCGCTTGTATGCGGCATACATATCAACTCCATTTCTAAACAGTTGTACGTTTATCATTTCCGTTTTCGTAAAGACTATGTATACGAGTAGTGGTGACCTATTATGTATAAAGGTGGATGGGGTATGGACTTAAAATTAAATTATGCCGAATTAACGAAAAAACTAATTGTTGTTATCATTGCAGGTTTATTAAATGCAATTGGAATGAACTTGTTCTTAACACCGGCAAAAGTATATGCGAGCGGTTTCGCGGGATTATCTCAATTGCTTTCGCAAGTGTTAGGCGATTTTGCATCGATTCACATATCGACGGGAGTACTTTTTGCTTTATTTAATATTCCGGTTGTTATTTTAGCATGGAAAAAGGTCGGAAAAGCGTTTACGTTATTTAGTTTTTTATGTGTTGTATTTATGACACTGTTTTTAGAAATTATACCAGTGAAGGCTGTTTCAAATGATATTATATTGAATGCTATTTTTGGTGGTCTCATTTCAGCGATAGGGGTAGGAATTGCCTTAAAATGGGGAGCTTCCACAGGTGGTTTAGATATCATTGCAATGATTTTGTCAAAAATAAAAGATAAGCCTGTCGGAACATATTTCTTTTTCTTTAATGCAATCATCATTATTGCAGCTGGCTATTTGTACGGATGGGAAAAAGCGTTATACACGTTAGTAACATTATATGTATCATCGAGGATTATTGATGCAATTCATACTCGTCATGTGAAAATTACAGCATTTATCGTTACGAAGAATGGTAAAGATGTACGAAAAGCGATTCAAGCACGTTTAGTACGCGGTATTACAACTATACCAGCGACAGGGGCATATACAAATGAAAATAAAGAAATGTTAATGATCGTTATTACCCGTTACGAGCTATATGAACTAGAGAGAATTATTAAACAGGTAGACCCTGGTGCATTTACAAATGTGCTTCAAACAGTCGGCGTATTTGGGTTATTTCGGAAAGATTAAAGAGGACCGGGAATCGGTCCTCTTGTTTTAATGTGTGTTAGTAATGTTTTGTAGTTGCTGTTGCATCTCACGCAGTTGTACCTTTTCAGCAGTTGAAGAATTGGCATAAGCGGATTGCAAAGCATTTTTGGCTCTATAAACGAGTTCCTGCTGTTCTGTGCCGCTTGAACAAGAAACGGCGCCCGAAACAGCATCTCGTGCTTGCTGAAATAATAAGTTACCCATTTAAACCCCTCCGAGAGAAGAGTTGTTTCGTTCTTTTTCTGCATCAGCTAATGTACCGCGGTACGGGAATCTTTCAGCATGCTTCATAACAGCATCGGCCCCTTGTTGGGTGAAACGTTTTGATTTGTTCTTTTTACCCATTCGTAATTCCCCCTTTTTTAGCAGAAAACAACTGACACATCGCTGTGTCTAGTTATAGTATGAGCGTTTTGAGCCAAACTATAAGTAGGGAATTTTTAGATTACAATCCAAGAACCTCTTCTAAATAAAGAGCAATTCCATCTTCTTCGTTTGTTAATGTCGTATGATTTGCTAATGTTTTTAATTCAGGAATAGCATTACCCATGGCGATGCCGTGACCTGCAAACTCAATCATCTCAAAATCATTGTCTTCGTCACCGAACGCAATAATTCGTTCTTGTGGAATGTTATAATAGCTAGAAACTTTTTGAAGTCCAATCGCTTTATTGAGGCCGCTTTTCACAATTTCAATAATCGGCCAAGGAGCACCCCATTTTCGATGATCAATCACTTCTGCATGCATATCTGTTAAATGCTTACGAATAGCTGTTGATTGCTCATCCAGTGCATCGATTAATAAGCATGTTGGATGATCTTGCAAAATGTTTAGTAAGTCGCCTGTAAAAATATTTGGAGAGCCAAATTCAAAGATATGCTTTTTATCCTCATCAATTTCGCGAACATATACATCATCAATTACTTCGGCATAAATGTTTTTAACGCCAAAATCAAAGCAAGCGCGAACGATTTCTTGTGCAGTAGAAAGCTCAAGGGGGGAATGATGCGTTCCCCAATTTGTATCAAGCGGGTGATGAACATAAGCGCCGTTAAAGTTAACGATAGGTGTATTCAAATCAAGTTCTTTATAATAAGCGTGACTAGCGCGAAATGGACGTCCTGTTGAAATGACAACAACATGTCCTTGTTCTTTTGCTTTTTCAATTGTTTTCTTTGTTCGTGCGGAAATAATTTTATTGTCTGTAAGTAAAGTACCATCTAAATCTAATGCGATTAAATGTTGTTTTTTCATGTTTTCACCTCTTATGAAAAAATTTTTGTTTCTATCTGTATTTCCGTTTTAAGATGCAGAAATAAGAGGTTGGAAAGTGTATAGATAAAGTAAAACTTCTATCAACGGGGGTTCTCCATCCCACGCTGATGGTTAGCTCTCGCCAATCGGGCTTTTACGGGCAGTTATCCCCCACCTATCTTCCTCATTTCTCTCTGAATCTTGAGGTGGGGGTCTTACTGCCCGCCAATAGCGGGAGAAACAACCATGAATGGAAGTTTCATTATATATTCATCTTACGTCGCGAAACATGTTAGTGTCCACTATTTCCTACTAAAAATCAGAAAAGTCAATGATTTTTCCGAAAGTTCAAATAATGTTTCTTTCATTTTGTACAAATTGTGAAAGGGGTTACAGTATGCGCACAGCAAGACGTATAATAAAAATGTAATCTTCTCGTATATGTTTGACTCTCCTTTGGAACTGGCCTAGAATAGGTCGGTTTCTTTTTTTTCAACAAGTGATGCTTTTTCTCCTGCTTTATCATGTAAAGTCATACATATGAACAGTAATAAAAAATATGACTCGTTTCCTAAACATAACAGAAAGGCTTTTTCAAAAATGGATATACTAACGGTGTAAAGATGTCATGGAAGGAGAATGAAAATGGGACAAAATCATAGGTTTCGTTCTGGACAGAAAGCACCAAATGATGGGCTTTATGTGGAGATTGGTGAAACAGGAAGTATGGTTAAAGATCCACAAATGGTAAAATTAACTGCTGGTCAAAGGTTTCCTGAGAATTCGAATCAGAACCGCCAGTGGACATATAAAAGAAAACCGTAAGAGAAGCCGCAATTTATATTGCGGCTTTTCTGATTGAAGAGCAGAGGTATACATACTTTTTTGGGGAAACAAAGTTCAAATTTCATAATCAAATTCATTGTATAAAAAAGACAATTGGCGTATAATCAAATTAAAGGTCAAATAAAGTCAAAAAATCAAAAAAGGTCAAACATCAAGAGGATTCCAATGTTTGGAGGTTTGTGAAGATGGACTTAAATCAAATGACGACGAAAACACAAGAAGCAATTATGAGTGCTCAATCTTTAGCGGTATCTCATCATCATCAAGAAGTTGATACTGTTCATCTATTACTTGCATTATTACAGCAGCAGGATGGATTAGCAGTGCGTATTTTTCAAAAAATGAATGTCAATATAGAACAATTAACGAAAGAAGTAGAAAGATTGCTTCAACAGAAACCATCTGTTACAGGAAGTGGTGTAGAAGCTGGCAAAGTGTATGTGACAAATGCTTTAGGGCAATTACTTGTTAAAGCAGAGGCAGAGGCAAAAAAACTGCAAGATGAATATATTTCAGTGGAACATATTTTGCTCGCATTTTGCGAGGAAAAAGGTGATATGAATCACCTGTTCACAGCATTTCACATTACGAAGGATACATTATTACAGTCTTTAATGGAAGTTCGGGGGAATCAGAGAGTGACTAGTCAAAATCCAGAAGTAACATATGAAGCGTTAGAAAAGTATGGCCGTGATTTAGTGGCAGAAGTAAGACAAGGGAAAATTGATCCTGTCATTGGTCGTGATAGCGAAATTCGCCGGGTTATCCGCATTCTTTCTCGTAAAACAAAAAACAACCCTGTTTTAATTGGTGAACCAGGCGTTGGGAAAACAGCAATTGTTGAAGGATTGGCACAACGAATTGTGCGAAAAGATGTACCAGAAGGATTAAAAGATAGAACAATCTTTGCATTAGATATGAGTGCGCTTATGGCGGGTGCAAAGTTCCGTGGTGAGTTTGAAGAACGTTTGCAAGCTGTGTTAAATGAAATCAAAAAAAGTGAAGGGCGTATTCTTTTATTCATTGATGAGCTCCATACAATTGTTGGTGCTGGTAAAACAGAAGGGGCGATGGATGCAGGGAATATGTTAAAACCAATGCTTGCGCGCGGTGAACTTCATTGTATTGGAGCGACTACTTTAGATGAGTATCGAAAATATATTGAGAAAGATCCAGCGCTAGAACGTCGTTTTCAACAAGTGTTAGCAGAAGAGCCAACGGTAGAAGATACAATTTCTATTTTACGTGGTTTAAAAGAGCGTTTTGAAATTTATCATGGTGTAAATATTCATGATCGTGCGATTGTAGCGGCGTCTGTATTGTCTGATCGATATATATCTGATCGCTTTTTACCAGATAAAGCGATTGACCTTGTTGATGAAGCGTGCGCAACAATTCGAACAGAAATTGATTCTATGCCAACAGAATTGGATGAAGTAACGCGCCGCATTATGCAGCTGGAAATTGAAGAAGCTGCTTTAGGAAAAGAAACGGATCGTGGTAGTCAAGAACGACTAAAAACATTGCAACGTGAACTATCTGATTTAAAAGAAGTTGCAAATGGAATGCGAGCGCAATGGCAAAAAGAAAAAGAAGAAATCCATAAAGTTCGTGACTTAAGAGAACACCTTGAACGTTTACGTCGTGAATTAGAAGAAGCAGAAGGGAATTACGACTTAAATAAAGCAGCAGAGCTTCGTCATGGTAAAATTCCAGCAGTGGAAAAAGAATTAAGAGAAGCGGAAGAAATGGGAGCACATAACGAACAAGAGAACCGTTTACTTCGTGAAGAAGTAAGTGAAGAAGAGATTGCAAATATCGTTTCACGTTGGACGGGTATACCAGTTGCAAAACTTGTAGAAGGTGAACGTGAAAAACTGCTACGTTTAGAGCAAATTTTATCAGAACGTGTTATTGGGCAAGAGGAAGCAGTTAGTCTTGTGGCGGATGCAGTTCTTCGTGCTCGCGCTGGTATTAAAGATCCAAATCGTCCAATCGGTTCATTCATTTTCTTAGGACCAACAGGCGTTGGGAAAACAGAACTTGCGAAAACATTAGCACAATCTTTATTTGATAGTGAAGAGCAAATCATTCGCATTGATATGTCCGAGTATATGGAGAAACATGCTGTGTCTCGCTTGATTGGAGCTCCTCCTGGATATGTAGGATATGAGGAAGGTGGACAATTAACAGAAGCCGTACGCCGTAAACCATATTCCGTTATTTTATTAGATGAAATTGAAAAAGCACATCCAGAAGTATTCAACATTTTATTACAAATGTTAGATGATGGGCGTATTACGGATTCACAAGGACGAACAGTGGATTTCAAAAATACAGTGATTATTATGACATCAAATATTGGTTCAGGGCATTTATTAGAAGGGTTACAAGAAGATGGTACAATTAAAGAGGAAGCAAGAGATCTTGTTATGGGGCAGCTTAGAGGACATTTTCGCCCAGAGTTTTTAAATCGTGTGGATGAAATTATTTTATTTAAACCACTTACAACAAATGAGATAAAAGGAATTGTTGGTAAAATTGTAAAAGAGTTACAAGGGCGTTTAGTAGATCGTCATATTACAGTGGAATTAACAGAAGTAGCAAAAGAGTTTGTTGTAGAATCTGGATTTGATCCGATGTATGGAGCGCGTCCATTAAAACGATATGTACAGCGTCAAATTGAAACGAAGTTAGCACGTGAATTGATTGCGGGAACAATTACTGATAATAGTCATGTAGTTGTTGATGTGGAAAATAATGAACTAGTTGTTCATGTAGAGTAAAAAAAGAGTCCGGAGATTGAATCCGGGCTCTTTCTTTATTAGTGTTGTTCTACTGGTTCGTTTGGAATTGCTGCTGCAATTGCCATTACAAGCACAGCAAGAACAATTGAGAATTTAGACGCTAGCGCGAAATCGTATACACCGCCAGTCATAGAGCTAATTACGTAGCTCATCATATGTACAAGCATAAACGACCAAATAAAGGCCCAAATTACACGCATCTTTTCACACCCCTATTCGTTCAATCTGTCCTTATTGTAACACAATTGAAAAAAGAATATAGAAAAAATATTTGTAGATTTTTCAACGCAAAATTGTATTCCTTTCATACATTATAAAGGAGTAGTTTTATGTTTAGAAAATAAGGCGGGAGAATGATGAGTGTTACGGAACGTTTTTTTTACTTAGAACAAGAACCATGTGTGATTTATTTGCCAGAGAAGCCCAATGGATTTGGTGTCATGCTTCTTGGTGATTACAATTATTTTATTGAGAATGGTACAAGTTTATGGACGCAGCATGCGGGGCGCGCTCATTTTTTAAATGGGCTGATAGAAAATGGATATACCGTTTTTTCATCTAATTTATACGGGAGACATTGGGGGAATGATCAATCGGTTCGTTTAGCGAAGCGTTTGTATCATGTTGTTATGAAAAAAGAAACACTAAACGAACAAATTCATGTCATTGCAGATGGAATGGGGGCTCTTGTGGCTCTTGAAATGATGAATCGATACCCAGAATGCATTCGATCTGTAGTGATGCTTACTCCATGCCTAGATTTGCCTGCACATGTGGAATTTGAAAAAGAGCATAAATTTTTCTATAAAAGGTTAGTGAGAGAGTTATTGCTTGCGTATGATGTGAAGGAAGCACAGTTAGAAGCGGAAATTGCTAAGAAGTCTTTTTCTTATTTACCTTCTTGTGTGCCTGTAAAAATATTTGTATCCACACAAGAACAAAAAGCGCGCAAGCAATTGTTACGTGAATATGAAAAAAAGCGGATAAATGAAAATTGTGAGACCTCACTATCGTTTCATTTGCAACATGTAAAATATAAGATGGTTCAACATACATGTCATTTCTTTAAAAAATATGAAGAAGATTTATGAAGCTCCAATATACATAAATGAGGAGCTATTTGTTTAGAGGGAGAAAGGGTTGGTGACATGAAGCGCGTACTAATTATAGGGGCACTTTCGTTTGTAGGCTATCATCTTGTAAATAAAATGCTTGCGGAAGAAGTAGAAGTATATGGCCTTGATTTTGCTGATCTAGAAAGTATGTCAAAAGTAAGTGAAGAAAAGTTATTTTTAATTGGGCGGAATGATTTGTTTATGTATTCGTCTATAAGAGATGAGAGCGGATGGAAGACAGTAGAAACCGATCAATTTGATGCGGCTTACTTTTGTTTATGTGAACCGAACAGGCAAAGCGGATTTCGAAATGAACGAATCATTTTACAATATTTAAAGCGTGTCATTCATATGTGCGAAAGAAAACAAGTGAAGCTAAATGTACTTTCTTCTATTGAAATGGCGAATGTGCAAGATCTATCTGAAAATAAACGATTATTTATGAAAGTAGAGGAAGAAGTGGAGAAGGCGAATATTCGCTATAGTATACTTCGTGTTCCAATTCTATACGGCCCATGGCAACCTTCCTTTATGACGTACCACAGGCTTATTCTTTCTGAACTTATGGAAAAGGAATATGAGCTTCTTCAAAATGAAAATGGAGCGGACCTTCTTTATGTAGAAGATGTGTGTGAATATTTATGGGAAAAAGGTAAAACCATAGAAAATTTAGGTGTATATAATATGATCAGTGGTAAAGAAAATCTATGGGAAAAAGGAATTATCCTTTTAAATGCTGAGCATAAAGTGAAAAAAACTGTTAAAGAAGTGAAAAGAGAAGAGATAAAGAGTATTTGTATTGTGAAAAACACGCCGTTAGAATTCGGTTTAAATAAACAACTGACACATTTAAAACGATATAAAGAGTTATACGAGGGACAAAATACATGTTAAACTAATGTAGAAATGAGGAGATTATTACTCCTTTTATCCCGCATTAACGGGCAGTAAGACCTCCACCTCAAAATTCAGCGAAAGCAAAGAAGTTAGGTGATGGGATCAACTGCCCGTAAAAGCCCGATTGGTTCAACTAATAATCAGTGGGGGATGAAAAAAACTCCACTGATTAAAGTTTCACTTTATAGAAAGGATGAAGAAATATGAACGAAAAAAATATGCAGTTTTTACAAATCGCTATGAAACACCTGCCGGAAGCAAAGGCCATTTTGGATGATAATGGGATTGCACTTGATATGGAAAAAGCGCAGCCAGTACTAGAGTTGTTAATGAAAGTAATGAACGAAGCATATGAGCTTGGAAAAGCGGGAAAATAAAGTGAACTAGACATAAAAACCCTTTTTTGGAGGAAGAGAGCATCTAGCCATGCATAGAAACGGTCAGAGCCTTTTTCTGCCCCGCGCCAAGTAAAAGCAGATACGGAAGTATTTTTATCATTTTAACCGAGAAGACTCCCTCTTCTAAGCAAAGTGAAGGAGGGGGGAGCTCAATTGGAAAAGAGCGGGATATATAGGTAGTTTGCTTTTGGTTCTACTATGAGATAAGGTCGACAATATGTCGGCTTTATTTTTTTACTTAGAAATATATTCTAGACAAATAAACATTTATGTTTTAGAATTAGTACCAAGTCATAATAATTGATATAAAACGGAGGGCTGCGATGTGAACGTAGGCATTTTAGGGATCGGAAGATATGTGCCAGAAAAAGTAGTCACAAATCACGACTTAGAGAAAATCATGGATACATCTGATGAGTGGATTCGTACGAGAACGGGAATTGCAGAGAGACGCATTGCCGATGATACAATAAATACTTCATATATGGCGGTAGAAGCTGCCAAGAAAGCTATTGAAAATGCAGGGATTAGTGGAGAAGAAATTGACCTTATTTTAGTTGCAACAGTAACGCCAGATCGCTCTTTTCCAGCCGTTGCTTGTGTAATTCAAGAACAAATTGGTGCGAAACATGCAGCAGCAATGGATTTAGGTGCAGCATGTGCGGGCTTTATGTACGGAATGATTACAGCGCAGCAATTTATTCAAACTGGAACTTATAAAAACGTATTAGTAGTTGGTAGTGATAAATTATCTAAGATTGTAGACTGGAATGATCGTAATACAGCTGTGCTATTTGGAGACGGGGCAGGCGCTGTTATAATGGGAGCTGTTTCAGAAGGAAAGGGTATTCTTTCATTTGAATTAGGCGCAGATGGAAGTGGTGGCAAGCACCTTTATCAAGATGAATATGTTATGATGAATGGCAGAGAAGTCTTTAAATTCGCTGTTCGTCAACTTGGTGATTCTTGTCTTCGTGTTGTAGAAAAAGCAGGTCTTACGAAAGAAGATGTGGACTTTTTAGTTCCGCATCAAGCAAATATTCGTATTATGGAATCGGCAAGGGAACGATTAGGTTTGCCACAAGAAAAAATGAGTACAACAATTGAAAAGTTCGGAAATACATCAGCTTCTTCAATTCCAATTGCGATGGTAGAGGAATTGCAAAATGGACGTATTCAAGACGGTGATTTAATTATATTAGTCGGCTTTGGTGGCGGATTAACATGGGGAGCAGTCGCTCTTCGTTGGGGCAAATAAGGACTGAGAGAAAAAAAGGAGTGTATTTTGTATGGAAAAGAAGCGTGTCGTAATTACAGGACTAGGAGCTGTTACGCCGATCGGAACAGATGTAGAAACAGCTTGGGAAAACATTAAAAATGGTGTATCTGGAATCGGACGGCTTACACGCTTAGATCCGGAACAATTTCCAGCAAAAGTAGCAGCGGAAATTAACGACTTTGAAGCTGAAAAATATATTGAGAAAAAAGAAGCGCGCCGTATGGATCGCTTCACACAATATGCGGTAGCAGCAGCGAAAATGGCAGTTGAAGATGCAAAGTTGGACATTACAGAAGAAAATGCACCGCGTATTGGTGTATGGATAGGTTCTGGTATTGGTGGCATGGAAACGTATGAAGAGCAATTTAAAATCTTTACGGAAAAAGGCCCGCGCCGTGTAAGTCCATTTTTGATACCAATGATGATTCCTGATATGGCTGCGGGTCAAGTCTCAATTGCTACAGGTGCAAAAGGAATTAATACTTGTTCTGTGACAGCTTGTGCATCCGGGGCAAACTCAATTGGTGACGCATTTAAAGTCATTCAGCGCGGTGATGCAGATGCAATGATTACAGGCGGTGCAGAGGCGCCGTTAACAAGTATGGCATTTGCAGGATTTAGTTCAGCGAAAGCATTAACATTTAATGAGGATCCAGCAACTGCTTGTCGTCCATTTGATAAAAATCGTAGTGGATTTGTAATGGGAGAAGGAGCTGGTATTCTTATACTAGAAGAGTTGGAGCATGCGTTAGCACGAGGTGCACGTATTTATGCTGAACTTGTCGGATATGGTGCAACAGGTGATGCGTTCCATATTACAATGCCTGCTCCTGGCGGTGAGGGCGGTGTTCGTGCGATACGTCAAGCATTAGCAGATGCCGGTCTTCAGCCTGAGGATATCGATTATATTAATGCGCATGGTACAAGTACAGATGCGAATGAGAAATACGAAACGATGGCAATTAAAGAAGCATTTGGTGAACATGCATATAAAGTAGCGATTAGCTCTACAAAATCAATGACTGGTCATTTATTAGGAGCAGCTGGCGCTGTTGAGGCGATTTTCTCTGTTAAATCTATTACAGATGGAGTGATTCCGCCAACAATTAACTATGAAACACCAGATCCAGAATGTGATTTAGATTACGTACCAAACAAAGCGAGACATCAAGAAGTACGCACTGTTTTAAGTAACTCATTAGGGTTCGGTGGTCATAACGCAGTGTTAGTATTTAAAACTTATAAATAATGTAGTAAGAGGGTGTTTTGGGAAGTAGCAAAGGAGAGCTACTTCTTAAAACACCCTTTTTTGGATGGAAGAGAGCATCCGATCATGCGTAGAAGCGATCGGCTTTTTTCATTTATCTTATTCTTCTCTTTTTTTATAATGAGCGGTATGATGGAAGGAAACAACAAGATACCTATGTTACATATAACAGAAGTCATTCTAAAGTTTACAAAAATGTAAAAAACATGATGCTCCTTTTAGTTATTAGGTTGGGGTATAAAGAAAAAGCACACGATGAAAAGGAAGTGAAATTCACATGGTGAACATATTGCACACTTTTTGGGAGGACTCTGACGAGTTCGTAAACCCAAATCCAGTTACAGATGAAATGATTCAGATTGCAGAAGAAAAATTAGGTTATAAATTACCAGATTCCTATATTCGCTTAATCAAATCGCAAAACGGTGGTACACCTGTACAGAATTGTTTTCCTACTACCGTACCTACCTCTTGGGCTGAGGATCATATTTACGTAGCAGGGTTCTATGGCATTGGTGGAGAGCATGGAATTGATACGGAGGGAATTTACATGATAGAGGAATTTGAATATCCATCTTCTTGTATATATGTAGGAGAATCGCCTACAGCTGGACACGATGCTGTTTTGTTAGACTATAGCGAGTGCGGAAAACAAGGAGAACCAAGAGTAATTCATGTGAATGTAGAAAATTATCAAGATCCAATCATTACGTTCTTAGCGGACGATTTCCAAACTTTTTTACAAGGGTTACTTCCGTACTTTCATTTTGACAAGAATTAAATGTTAGATTGTCGACAAACAGGCTCTTTTTTGAGGGGCCTGTTTGTATGAACAAAAACCAAATTATAATTCTTATACCCGCCTTGTCCCCTCAGTTTAACAGTGCTCCAACAGAAGTTCCCTTCAGCAAGCACATACAGGAAAGATGAAACTGTGCAATCAGAAACAAATCAAAGCCAATCAAAAGTTTCATTTTATCACTTCGCGTTCGCTCCTTTTCTTGCATATATATAGAAGAAAAGGGAGGAGTGAAGATGGGGGTTATTCAAACGGCAGATTGGCTGTACCTTTATTATGGGCGTCCAGAAAAGCTTTGTGAGAAGTTTACAAAATACATTCCATTGCCAAAGGAGAGGTTGTACCGTTTTTTAATTTCTAAAGGTATGTATCGTCCAGTGATGGAAGGACAAAAAGAAATTGAGCAGCTAGAGGAAAAGCAGGTTTGGAAAGAGCTTTCTGAGGAGTATGAGGAACTAAAGCACTGGTTACAAGGGCCAGATGTCCCTATCTTTATTTTRTTATCAGATTCATAYAATCGMACKGTACAAGCGGAATATAACGGAAAAGCTGGCTTAACAATGCGTCATGTGATTTTCCTGTTTGTCTGTGGACGGAATACAGTGAAGGAATTAAAAGCATTGCTTACCCATGAATATCATCACATATGTCGGTTACATCAAATTGAAAAGAAAGAAAAGGATTATACATTACTTGATACAATGATAATGGAGGGGCTTGCAGAGCAAGCGGTGTATGAAAGGCACTCAGAAAAGAGTTATGCACCGTGGACATCGTACTATACAAAAGAGGAAGCGGTTCATTATTGGGAGAAGGTTGTAAAAAAGAAAAAGGATATGAAGAGAGGAACCAGGGAGCATGACTGCTTACTAAATGGAATGCAAATGTACCCGAAGATGCTTGGATATGGCGTTGGATTTCATATTGTAAAAGATTGTGTGGAATTTGAGAAAGATAACACGCTTTCTTTATTGTCTATGGATGCCATATGTATATTAAATAAAGCAAATATTTTTACCTCTTAATAGGTGATAAATATAAAAAACTTGGCGCTGCCAAGTTTTTTTGCATGATGAAAATGGAAGTGAGAAGTAGTGAAGAAATAATAAGTAGAATATATTCCCTTGGATGGAATAAATTTTACAAAAAATGAACATAATGAGATGTACAAACAGTAGTGAAGTGAGGGGTAGAAAATGTTATATCTACATGATGTATGGGTAAATTGGTTTGAAGGTGAGGAAAATGGGTATAACGTTTGTCATTTTTACGAATGGCGGAAGGATGATACGATCGAATTATTAGATCAAGTGCCATTATTAAAAGTAGATTCTACATTATATCATTACATCGAGAACGAATTATTGGAACTTCCGCAAAAACTATTGGAAGACGTACATCATAAGGCGTATATTCGTAAAAATCATGAGCGTTTGCAACAAGAGTATTGTTTTGTTGTTACAGATGGAAAAGGAATTATTGCAGTGGATTCAATTGGGTACAATGTACCGATTCGAAAAAGTAGGCTTATTCCCCGTCAAGAGCAGATGGTATATGAGATGGTGGAAAATGTCCAAGCAGAAAAGTATGAGTTTCAAGTGGAAGAATCACAAAAAGAGCATCATATTTTATCACCATCGCCATATATTATGAATGGCTTAACTCGTAAAGAACGACAATTGAAACAATTGCTTTTTATGGCACTAGATCAACTACATACAACGAAAAATCCAGCTGAAATTCGCTATTGGTATACAGAATGGGATCCATCTGCATATGGGACTGTTCAACATATGAAATTTGAAGCCGTCTGGGAGCGCCTTTATGAGGAAGCGAAATATGGTTGGTCAAAAAAGCATGAACAGCTATGTGAACGCCTTGTAAAAGGGCAACCATTCTTTGAAAAGTTATGGGAAATGGAAAATGAACAAAAGGTAAATTAAAAAACCGCCAATTTGGCGGTTTTTTAATTTGATCCAGCTCCGGTGGCAAGCTCTTCGTGTCTAAGAATCTTCCGCATAAGAAGGCAAAGAACGCCTTCTATGCGAAAGAACATTAGCCCGTCAGAGCTGAATGAGCCGCCTCCGCTTTTTGTATGATCCAGCTCCAGCGGCAAGAATGATCGGTGGCTTCGCGTCTTCCTATGAGGCAAAAAACGCCTCTACGTCAGGAGCTCCATCCCCCTCACATTCTAAGCGAGCCGCCCCCGCTTTTTTAGTTACCTACGTTTTCTGCTTAATCCCATTGCATTTTCAACTTTACGTAGTTGTTTCATTGCAACGCGGTTTGCTTTTTCAGCACCTTTGTCAAGGATTTCATCTAATTCAGGGGAGTTAATTAGTTCGTTATATTTTTCTTGAATTGGACGAATTGCTTCTACGACTACTTGTGCTAAATCACCTTTAAAGTCACCGTATCCTTTTCCTTCATAGTAAGCTTCTAGTTCTTCAATTGTTTTACCTGAGAATGAAGAGTAGATTGTTAATAAGTTGGAAATACCAGGTTTGTTTTCTTTGTCGTATTTTACGATACCGTCAGAATCAGTTACTGCACTTTTAATTTTCTTTTCGATTGTTTTTGGCTCATCAAGCATACTAATCATTGATTTTGGATTTGGATCAGATTTGCTCATTTTTTTCGTAGGTTCTGTTAATGACATAACACGAGCGCCTACTTTTGGAATGCGAATCTCTGGAATTGTGAAAATTTCACGGAAACGTTTATTGAAACGCTCTGCTAAATCGCGAGTTAATTCCATATGTTGTTTTTGATCGTCGCCAACTGGCACAATCTCAGTATTATAAAGTAAGATGTCAGCTGCCATTAATGGTGGATACGTAAGTAATCCAGCTGGAACGGATTCTCTACCAGATGATTTATCTTTATATTGCGTCATACGTTCTAATTCTCCAACATGTGCGATAGATTGCATAATCCATCCGAGTTGAGCGTGCGCAGGTACCTCTGATTGTACAAATAAAGTAGATTTTTCAGGATCAATACCACAAGCTACATATAGCGCAGCAAGACTGCGGATGTTTTTACGAAGTTGTACAGAATCTTGAGGAACTGTAATCGCATGCTGGTTTACAATGCAGAAATAACAATCATGTTCGTTTTGCAATTCTGTAAATTGTTTCATTGCTCCTAAATAGTTTCCAAGCGTAATTGTTCCGCTTGGCTGAATACCAGAAAAAATAACTGACATAATAATGCCTCCTTGAAATTTGTATGTATTGTTGAAGAGTGGGGGAAGTAGGTCAATGCGAGCCGCTTCCGCTTTTTATATAATCCAGCTCCAGCGGCAAGAATGATCGGTGGCTTCGCGCCTTCCTGTGAGGCAAAAAACGCCTCTACGTCAGGAGCTCCATCCCCCTCGCATTCTAAGCGAGCCGCTTCCGCTTTTAAATACAAAAAAGCCCATTCATCCCCAATGATCTAGGGACGAATGGACCGCGGTACCACCCTAATTATTTCACAAATAGTGAAATCTCTTTTATCCATTATAACGCCTGGATAAAACGCCAAAGCCTACTCCTAAGTTGTTTCGGTTTGGTGCTCAAAAGCCCATTCCATACTGTACAATTACTTGTTCWCACCAACCACAAGCTCTCTGAAATTGCTGCAATATGTACTCTTCTTTCTCATCGCATACATATGAATTTATTATAATATAGCTCTGTTTTTTAACAGCTGAGCGAGCCACTTGCGCCTTTTGAGTAATCCAGCTCCAGTGGCAAGAATACTCGGTGGCTTCGCGCCTTCCAGCGAGGCAAAAAGCGCCTCTAAGTCAGGAGCTCCATCCCCCTCGCATTCTGAGCGAGCCACTTGCGCTTTTTATAACAAAATGTTTTGCAAGTTATTATATCATATGGAAAAACGTTTGCAAACTACATCAAAATAGTAAAGCTAATGACCGTAGAGATGAGGCCTAAAAGAACACCTGTAATGCAGATGGGGTATGTCCATGTGAAAGAATACGTTTTATATATTCTTTCTTTTTTATCTATTGCTGATTCTTCTTCTTCAATTAAAGATTCTACCTTTTTATTTGTTCCAAATACTTTTTGGAAAGCGTACATTGTTATGTTGAAAAATCCACTTTGAAATAGAAATAAAAAACCTCCCAAAATAATAAAAAATAATGCAATGTAAAACATGATATTGACAAAATTCAACAAAAAATGAGCTGGAAATAGGAATGCACCAATGCTAGAAACGATTATTGCTAATAATATTAATATACAAGTGTGAAGATAAAGTCTATTCAAAATGTTCCCCTCCGTCAAAATATTACTAGAATTATTATACTATAAAAGTTATAATGAGTACTAGGGATAATTATTTGAAAATTATACGCAATTTTGTATTTTCTTTCAATATGATGAGAGCAATGTTAAGTACCTCATTTACAAAAAATAAAAAAAATAAACATTTTATTAAAAATTTTAACAAAAAAACAAAAAACTATATTCACAATCGTCACATTATATGTATAATGAAAATTGTAGAAACTTGGAGATTATTCTTTCAATTCTGCTTTTTATCAAGTGGGGGTACAGGAGGTGCAATTAGGGGAGGTAGTACAATATGAAGAAAAAGATACCACTAATACTTGCATCGACATTGACGGTCAGTATGCTTGGCACTTGTAGTTATCAGCAAGAGGATACGAAAGCGAGTACGAAAGAAGGCAGTGCTTTAGGCAAACAAGTACTAAATTTACCTGAAGCTGCTGAAATTCCGACAATGGATACAACATTATCAACAGATGCGGCATCTTCTAACATAATGAATAACACAATGGAAGGATTATATCGCCTTGGAAAAGACGATAAACTCGTTCCAGGTGTGGCAAAGTCTTACGAGAAAACGGAAGGTGGTAAGAAGTACGTATTTAAATTACGTGATGATGCGAAGTGGTCTAATGGGGAACCTGTAACAGCTAAAGACTTTGTATATTCTTGGAGACGAGCTGTCGATTCAAATACAGGTGCAAAATTTGCTTACATATTATTCGATGTAAAGAATGCAGAAAAAATTAATAAAAAAGAGTTGCCAGTTGAAGAACTTGGCGTAAAAGCAATTGATGATCACACGCTAGAAGTGGAATTAGACAACCCTGTTCCTTACTTTGTTAGCTTAACGGTATATCCAACATTCTATCCATTAAATGAAAAGTTCGTAAAAGAACAAGGGGATAAATTTGGATTAGAATCTAATACGACGCTCTATAACGGTCCGTTCGTCTTAAATGAGTGGAAACATGAACAAAGTTTCCAGCTTAAGAAAAATGAGACGTACTGGGACAATAAAGTAGTGAAGCTGGAAGAAGTAAACTTCAATATTCTAAAGGATCGTTCAACTGCAATAAATTTATATGAAACAAATGCAATTGATCGTGTCGTATTGACATCAGAATTTGTAGATAAATACAAAAAAGATTCTGATTTCAAGACAATTAAGAAACCTTCTACACAGTTTATTCGTTTAAACGAAAAGAACAAGTTCTTAGCGAATAAGAACATCCGTAAAGCAATATCAATGGCCTTTGAACGTGAAAATATCGGGAAAGTTATTTTAAACGATGGTTCACAGGGGATATACGGTTTTGTTCCGAAAGGTTTAGCGAAAGGACGAAATGGAAAAGACTTCCGTGAAGAAAATGGAAATCTGATCAAAGAAGATATAAAAGAGGCTCAAAAATATTGGGAAGCTGGTAAAAAAGAACTTGGTGTTGATAAAGTAGATTTAGAGTTGCTGAACTTTGATACAGATGATGCTAAGAAAATCGGTGAGTATTTAAAAGGGCAATTTGAAAAGAATTTACCAGGCTTAACAATTTCAATGAAAATGCAGCCATTTGCACAAAAATTAAAACTTGAAGCAAGTGGAGAATATGCAATGTCGTATGCAGGATGGGCCCCAGATTATATGGATCCGATGGCATTCCTAGATATGTATACAACAGGAAATCCGCAAAACAAAGTCAACTATGCAAATCCAGCATATGACGAATTAATTAAGAAGGCAAAAGTAGAGACAGATGTACAATCTCGTTGGGATGCACTGTTGAAAGCTGAAAAACAATTGTTGGATGATGCAGCAATTGCTCCAGTATATCAACCAGGAAAAGCATATTTACAACGCAGCTCTATTACAGGGTTGCTAGAACATAAATATGGTGGCGAATTTAGCTACAAATGGGTTGAAGTCAAAAAATAAAAATGGTTTCCATCATGAATAAGGGTATATGCCTATGATGGGCATATGCTCTTATTTTAAAAAATAAAAGTAAGAATATTTCAAACTATCTTATTGCTTTTGAGAAAAATGGGGAGGTGCTTGATTATGGGACGTTATGCATTAAAACGTTTCGTGTACATGGCTTTGACATTATTTTTAATCACTACGTTGACATTCTTTTTAATGAAATTACTACCGGGTTCTCCGCTTAAGAACCAAGAGAAATTATCTCCGGCGCAAAAAGAAATCATTTTGGAAAAATACGGTTTAAATGATCCGGTACCAGTGCAATATGCGCGCTACTTAGGAAACTTAGCAAAAGGTGATTTAGGAGTATCATTCCAGTACGATAACCGTCCTGTAACGGATATGATTGTTGATCGTATTGGACCATCGGCACAGCTTGGTTTACAAGCAATCTTGTTAGGTACATTTATTGGATTAATCTTAGGAATTATCGCAGCGCTTCGTAATAATACATGGGTCGATTACGGGGCAACCATTATTTCTGTACTCGGAATGTCGGTACCATCCTTTGTATTTGCGGCGTTACTACAATATTTTGTAGGGGTAAAACTTGGTTGGTTCCCAGTTGCATTCTGGAAAGGTCCTGAATTTACAGTCATGCCAACGGTTGCTTTATCGATGGCAGTTACTGCGACAATTGCACGTTTCGCTCGTGCGGAGTTAATTGAAGTAATGCAAGCAGATTATATTTTAACAGCAAAAGCAAAAGGAATTAGTCAAGGTGTCATTATTATAAAACATGCACTTCGTAATGCATTGATTCCAGTTGTTACAATTTTAGGACCAATGGTTGCGGGATTAATTACAGGGACGCTTGTTATTGAACAAATTTTTGCTGTACCTGGACTTGGGGAGCAATTCGTTAAATCGATAACATTAAATGACTATACAGTTATTATGGGAACAACAATTTTCTATAGTGCAATCTTTATTTTAGTCATCTTTATTGTGGATATTTTATACGGAATTATTGATCCTCGTATTCGTCTAGCGGGAGGGAAAAAATGATGAAAGATGTACAAAAATTATCTCCAGATTTATTTCAACCAGCCAATCAAAGCAATGTTGATAATGAAGTCATTGCCCGTCCAAGCTTAACTTTTTGGCAAGATGTAAGAAGACGTTTGTTCCAGCATAAAGGGGCAATGTTTGGTCTTGTATTACTGATTATTATTACACTTATGGCAATTTTAGGACCGATGGTAAGTAAACATTCCTATAAAGAACAAGACTTAGGCCGTGCAAAAATGCCACCAAAAATTCCAGTGATCGAAAATATTCATTGGTTACCGTTTGATGGTACAGATCAATATGGTGTTGATCAATATGAGAAACGTGATATTAAAGAGTATTTCTGGTTTGGTACAGATGATCTAGGGCGTGACTTATGGACAAGAACATGGGAAGGAACACGCGTATCATTATATATCGCCCTGTTAGCGGCGGCGATTGATTTAGTAATTGGGGTTGCATATGGAGGTATTTCAGCGTTCTACGGTGGACGAGTAGATAATATTATGCAGCGTATCATGGAAATTATTAATGGTATTCCGTATTTAATTATCGTTATTTTGATGGTAATTATTATGGGTTCAGGTATTTGGTCAATTACACTTGCGATGGCAATTACAGGTTGGATTGGAATGTCGCGGATTGTACGTGGACAAGTATTAAAATTAAAAAACCAAGAATATGTATTAGCATCTCGTACGTTAGGTGCAACAAACACACAATTAATTGTGAAGCATTTAATTCCGAACGTAATGGGACCAATTATCGTTATGACAATGTTTACAATTCCTACAGCGGTGTTTGGTGAAGCATTCTTAAGCTTCATTGGTCTTGGTATTCAGCCGCCAACTGCATCACTTGGTTCTCTTGTAAATGATGGATATAAGTCAATTCAAACGTATCCACATATGATGTTCATCCCTGCGGTTGTCATCAGTATGTTAATTTTAGCATTTAACTTAATGGCAGATGGATTACGCGATGCGTTAGATCCAAAAATGCGTAAGTAAACGAGGGAGGAGAAGTGAAAATGAAAACATTGTTAGAGGTAAAAGATTTACAAGTCTCCTTTGATACACATGCTGGTGAAGTACAAGCTGTTCGCGGAGTTACATTTGATTTGAAAAAGGGAGAAACATTAGCGATTGTAGGAGAATCTGGTTCTGGGAAATCAGTTACTTCGAAAGCGCTAATGGGATTAATCCCAAATCCTCCAGGACGTATTAAAAATGGAGAAATTGTCTTTGAGGGTCGTGACTTAACAAAATTAACGGAAAAAGAAATGCAGCAAGTACGCGGGAAAGAAATTGCAATGATTTTCCAAGATCCGATGACATCACTAAATCCAACGATGACAATCGGTAATCAAATTATGGAAGGTCTTATTAAACACCAAGGGATGAGCAAAGCGGATGCGCGTAAAGTTGCGTTAGAACTGCTTGATCTTGTTGGAATTCCAAATCCAGAAGCACGTTTAAAGCAATACCCACACCAATTCTCTGGTGGTATGAGACAGCGTGTTGTTATTGCGATGGCATTAGCTTGTAATCCGAAACTATTGATTGCGGATGAGCCGACAACAGCACTTGACGTTACAATTCAAGCACAAATTTTAGAGCTTATGAAGGACATTCAACAGAAAACAGAAGCGGCGATTATTTTCATTACGCATGATTTAGGTGTAGTAGCAAACGTTGCGGACAGAGTTGCTGTTATGTATGCAGGTAAAGTCGTTGAAATTGGTACGGTTGATGAAATTTTCTACAACCCAAAACACCCGTATACATGGGGATTAATCGCATCTATGCCAAGTTTAGATGGTTCAGAAGCAGAGTTATATGCAATTCCTGGAACACCTCCAGATTTATTAAAACCGCCGAAAGGGGATGCATTTGCACCACGTAACCCACAGGCACTAAAAATTGACTTTGAAATGGAACCACCATTATTTAAAGTTAGTGATACACATTATGCGGCAACATGGTTACTTCATGAGCAAGCACCAGAAGTACAACCGCCAGAAGTCGTTCAAAAACGAATTCTTCAAATGAAAGCAGGTGAACAACATGACTAATCAACGTGAAAAATTAATTGAAGTAAAAAATGTAAAGCAGCACTTCAACGTTAGTGGTGGTGTTGTAAAAGCGGTCAACGACATTTCATTTGATATTTACCGCGGTGAAACATTTGGACTTGTAGGGGAATCTGGTTGCGGAAAATCAACAACTGGTAGAACGATTATCAGGTTATATGATGCAACTGCTGGTGAAGTATTGTTCGATGGTGAAAACGTACATGGTAAAAAATCACGTACAGAACTAAAGAAATTTAATCGTAAAATGCAAATGATTTTCCAAGATCCATACGCATCATTAAATCCTCGTATGACAGTTGGAGATATTATTGCAGAAGGCATTGATATTCACGGTTTAGCAAAAAGCAAAAAAGAACGTATGGATCGTGTGCATGAATTATTGAACACAGTTGGGTTAAATAAAGAGCATGCCAATCGTTTCCCGCATGAGTTCTCTGGTGGACAACGTCAACGTATCGGAATTGCTCGTGCACTTGCGGTAGAACCAGAATTTATTATTGCGGATGAACCAATTTCAGCACTTGACGTATCCATTCAGGCGCAAGTTGTAAACTTACTGAAACAACTGCAAAGAGAAAAAGGCTTAACATATTTATTCATTGCCCATGACTTATCGATGGTAAAATACATCAGTGATCGCATTGGTGTTATGTACCGCGGACAAATTGTTGAATTAACAAGCAGTGATGAGCTATACGAGAATCCAATTCATCCGTATACAAAATCACTATTATCAGCAATTCCGCTTCCAGATCCGGATTATGAACGCAATCGTAAGCGTATCGTATATGATCCATCTCAGCATCAATATGGTAATGAAACGCCTACTATGCGAGAAATTCGCCCTGGACATTTTGTTCTTTGTTCAGAAGCAGAATACAAGAAATATAAAGAAATCTATCAATAATAGAAAAGAAGCGGCTGGAGAGGTCGCTTCTTTTTTATATAAATACAAATAAGAAAACTGATATAAACCTTTTCTTATTGGATGGGAGAGAGGATCCGCCCAAGCGTAGAAGCGGTCAGGTCCTTTTTTCGCCCCATGCCGAGTGAAAACAAAAGGAGAGAAGGAAAAGCTGGGGTAGAGATTTCAGCAATAGAGTGGGGTGATAGAAAAATAGTAAATGAAATTTTATCGGCGCAAATCCAAATATATCGACCGTTCCTCAAAATATATCGGCGTTCCGATAAAGAACAACACAAAAACAGGTTGGAGAAGGCTTTCTCCAACCTGTTTTTTCTGAATATCAACATTAATATTAAGCTTGAACAGGAGCTGATTCTTCAGAAGTCTCCGGTTTAACAAGTGCATAATTTTCCCATGCTCTGCTTTTCCAGCGGAAGAACATAATGATGGCGCGTGTCCATTCATCAATCGCAATGGCTAACCAAATGCCGGGCAGTCCCATGTGCAAATAAAATACAAAAAAGTAGCCAAGTGGTAAACTCATTAATACCATTGAGAATGCGCCAATTAAAACTGGATATTTTGCATCACCTGCTGCGCGCAAGGAATTAATGATGACAATATTCATCGTTCGGCCTGTTTCTAGTAGAATACTTAATAAAAGAACGGTTGCTCCTAGAGCGATGACATGAGGATTATCTGTAAATAACCCCATTAACTGCGTGCGAAATGTTATGACGAGAATGACCATACATAACGTAACACCAATGGCCCACTTTACACTTTTCCATACACGTACATATGCTTCGTCTTTCTCATTTCCACCGACTAAACGCCCAACAATGATCGCTGTTCCCATTCCGATGGCGATAGCGAATAAGTAAGTAAACATTGAAATATTTGTTGCATACTGTCTTGCAGCTAATGATTCTGCTCCTAAGTATGTCGCATAATATAAAAAGACAATTTGACATGCTTGGTACATAACTTGTTCAAAAGCCGCTGGAATACCAATCTTTAAAATCTTGCCGATATATTCTTTTGATAATGTAATGTAGTAGTTCAACTTCACGCGATATTCCATGACGCGGTATAGTAACCAGAAGAAGACAATGAGTGCGATTAAACGGCTGAAAGATGATGATATAGCAGCACCTTGAACGCCCATTTCTGGAAAACCGAATTTCCCGAAAATAAGTACATAGTTTCCAGCAATATGAAAAATGTTCATTCCTAATGAAATCCACATTGCTTGTTTTGTAAATCCATGAACACGAATAATGGCAGCCAGTGAATTGATAATGGCTTGAAGAAAGATTGCTCCCCCAACAATTGATAAATAATTTTGTGCGTAAGTTAATACGTCACCTTGTAAATTCATCGCTATCATCATATTTTTCGAAAATAAAAGAAAACCGGCGCTTATGATGAGCCCGACTCCTAAGTTTAATGTTACCGCTAAAGCTGATATTTTTGATGCTTCCATATATCGTTTAGAACCAAGGTACTGAGAAACAACAATTGCGGCCCCGTTTCCGATTACTTCTAATACTAATATTGCGATATGAAGGTATTGATTCGCTGCCCCAACACCTGATACCGCGTCATCTGATAGTGCACTTAGCATAAAAGTATCAGCAATCCCCATTAACATAAAAAGAAAAACCTCTAAAAAAATGGGCCATGTTAAGAAAAATAAATTTAATTTTTCTCCCTGCCCTTTTTTGGACGTAATCTCTGTCATATCATCCCCCACTTTACCGATATCCTTTTTGAAACAAAATGTATCTTAACACACTTCAGCAACACTTGCATTCATTTTGCAGCTTGGTTATTGAACTACCCCCACCTTCACTTCATTTAGAGGAGGGGGTCTTCTCGGTTGAAATGATAAATATATATTTCGAAAAAACAGGACATATATAAGTACAAATTGAAAAACCAATAAAAATCCTTTTTTTTGGTTGGGAGAGAGCGTCCGTTCATGCGTAGAAGCGATCATCCCCTTTTTTCGCCCCATGCCGCGTGAAAACAAAAGGAGAAAAGCAGTGGAGATCTTCTTTTATTTTCAAAGCTGTGACTTATATGTTGAAAGATCAAAATGGTGCATATTAGAAGGGAATAATTATACAAAAGATATTATGTGATATAAAATTAATTATACTCTGATAATTTAGATGATTATAAAAACAGATATATTTAGTATTTCAGGCAGGAAAACAAGTAATATAAAACGTTTACAAAAAATATTATGTTAACAGAAAATTTTAATGAGATAGAAAAATAAATATACAAATAATATATTTATATGTATAATATGAATTATTAGAACATATAAATATTTCTTTCTGTTTGAAAATGAAAGGGCTAACATTTTTTTAGGGGGATGGAAGGATGAAGAAAAAAGTACCAGTTTTAGTAGCGTCGACAATAGCGATGAGCATGGTTTTAGGGGCATGTAGTTATCAAAAAGATGAGTCGCAAGCGAAAGCAAAAGGGGAAAGCGGCAATAATAATGCGAAACAAGTTATAAATTTAACTGAAACACAAGAAATTCCAACGATGGACACAGCGTTATCAGCTGATGCAGTATCATCGCGAGTGATGAATAATACGATGGAAGGGCTATACCGCCTTGATAAAGGGGATAAACTCGTTCCAGGTGTAGCGAAATCAAGTGAAAAATCAGAAGATGGAAAAAAGTACACGTTTAAATTACGCGAAGATGCGAAGTGGTCAAATGGAGATCCTGTAACAGCGAAAGACTTTGTATATGCTTGGCAACGAGCAATTAATCCAGATAAAGCAGCAGTATCAGCATATATTATGTTTGATGTTAAAAACGCTCAGAAAATCAATAAAAAAGAAATGACGCCAGATCAATTAGGTGTAAAGGCTATTGATGATTATACATTAGAAGTAGAATTAGAACATCCAGTTCCTTACTTTGAAAATTTAATGATTTATCCACTGTTTTATCCTGTAAATGAAAAGTATGCAAAGGAACAAGGGGACAAGTTTGGTCTAGAGGCAAACACAACACTATATAATGGCCCATTCGTATTAAGTGACTGGAAGCATGAGAGAAGTTTCCAAATCAAGAAAAACCCATCATACTGGGACAATAAAGAAGTGAAGCTAGAAGAAGTGAATTTTAATATTGTAAAAGACATGGCAACAGCGATTAATTTATATGATACAAAAGCGATAGATCGTGTTATTTTGAGATCTGAGTTTGTTGATAAATATAAAGGGGACAAAGATTTTAAAACTGCAAATGAAGCTTCTGTATTCTTCCTTCGTTTCAATCAGAAAAATGAAGCTTTAGCAAATAAAAATATACGTAAAGCAATCTCTCTTGCTTTTGAACGTAAACCACTTGTTGATACGATTTTAAACAATGGCTCTACTGAAGCGACGGGATTAATTCCAAGCAAATTTATAACAGGGCCAGATAAAAAAGACTTCCGATCTGAAAATGGGGAGTTAGTAAAAGCAAATGCGAAAGAAGCAAAGAAATATTGGGAAGCAGGCAAAAAAGAATTAGGTAAAGATAAAATTGAAATTGAGTTGTTAAATGACGATGTAGATTTATCTAAGAGAATAGGGGAGTATTTAAAAGGTGAGTTAGAAAAGAACTTACCAGGTTTCACGCTGAAAATTAAGCAACAGCCATTTGCACAAAAGCTTAAACTTGAAGAAAGTGGAGACTATGACATGACATTTGCTGGATGGAGTCCAGACTTCCCAGATCCAGTAACTTACCTTGATATGTTTATAACAGATGGCGCGCAAAATAAAATGAAATATTCTAATCCGAAATATGATGAAATTATCACGAAAGCAAAGACGGATGGAAGCGATGTAAAAGCGCGCTGGAATAGTTTACTTGAAGCAGAAAAAATGCTTATGGATGATGCAGCAATTGCTCCTGTATATCAACGTAGTGCGGCTTATTTACAAAGAGGAACAGTTAAAGATATTTATAAGCATAATTATGGCGGAGATTTAAGCTTCAAGTGGGCATCTGTCGGAAAATAATTTAAAAAGAAGCAGGGAATTTCCTGCTTCTTTTTAGTATGTTCGTTTTTTATAAATCCCTTTGCCGCCAACTTGCCTCCATCCAGATTGTATTTCCGCACTTTTATCAACAAATTTCATTTTCTCTTTCCCACCAAATAGCTTTTCACCGATGCTATTCGTAATGACACCAATCAATGCTGTAATTCCGATGACGAGGGCAGCGACAATTGCAAAATCAATAAAAAAAGCAACCATATGAAAATTCCCCCTTTGCCTGTCTGTATCATTATTGTATGAGAAAAAAAGTTAAAAAGAAAGAAAAGTTAGAAAATAATTATTTTACTTAAAAATAGTCTAGACAATAATAATGAGGTTTGATAAAATTAACGAGAACGAACGTTCTTTTTCGTGACTGTTTTACATAGCAGTAAGTCTTACATTTCACCATTGTTTTATCAGAAAAAGGTAATAAAGCGCTATCGGAAACATGTGGTGAAGTACATTATATGAAAGAGAGTCTATCAAAAAAAAATAGTTCTAAAGACGTATACGAATGGGATATAGGGCTTATGTCTTCAAGTATTTATGCCAGCTTTACTGGTCCTAAGCAACAGTTAAAGACATATGGTGTTTTCCCTATTAGTAAGGAAATTTACTGTATATTTCTTTCTGAATCTATTGTATAATGATTATAGAAGTTACTTATTTAAAGTAATTGTTGTTTAATAAAATTTGCTTGCTCATAAGTTGTTGTTTACATCGAAAGCAATTTTTCATTTTGTTGTAAGACAAGTCATAGTGAAGGATTGCTGGGAAATAGAAATTTAAACTGTAATTAGTACAGAATTTGTACTCTTTAAGGAGAGTGAGTCTTGTATGGTAACACTATATAGTTCTCCAAGTTGTACGTCTTGTAGAAAGGCGAAATTATGGCTAGAGGAAAATCATATTCCTTATACAGAACGTAATATTTTCTCAGATCCATTAACGATTGAGGAAATTAAAGAAATTTTACGGATGACAGAAAGCGGAACGGATGAGATTATTTCAACTCGTTCGAAAGTTTTCCAAGAGTTAAACGTTAACTTAGAATCTTTACCACTTCAAGATTTATATAAGATGATTCGTGACTACCCAGGCATTTTACGTCGTCCTATTATGATTGACGAAAAACGTCTTCAAGTAGGTTATAACGAAGATGAAATTCGTCGTTTCTTACCACGTACAGTAAGAACATTTCAGTTACGTGAGGCACAGCGTCTTGTAAATTAATATTAAAAGTTTTGTATATGAAAACCTTCTACCTCACAGTAGAAGGTTTTCTCATATATTAAGTAGTTGTCTCAGTATTTGTAGATAACTCTATTTTGATTTTTCGACACATTAGCTGCGGCTATGAAAACAAAAACAGTTCTCCACTTATTTCCTCTTTTTGTTTTTTACATGGCATGGGGCGAAAAAAGGAACTGACCGCTTCTATGCATGGCCGGATGCTCTCTTCCACCCAAAAAGAATGGTTTGATGTTGGTTTTTCAATTTGGATTTATATAAATCTATATCAAATCAAGAAATACAAGTTTTACTTTACATTCCCTAATTTGATATGCTGAACAATAAACCCGATTGTTAATACTGTGAAAATAAAGAGGAAGGGTATACTTGTTGCAAAGGTCGGGTTATGCTGGAAAAAGTTCGCAAGTCTCGCTTCATGGGTGATCATTCTGCCAGCCGTGTAAGCAAGAACTGCTCCTCCGCAATAAATGAGAAAAGGAAACCGCTCCATAAATAGTAAGATGAGTTTGCTTCCCCAAATAATAATAGGGATGGAAATTAATAATCCGATAATTACGAGTGTAAAATTTCCATGAGCCGCTCCAGCAATCGCAAGGACATTATCAAAACCCATAACGAGATCGGCAAATACAATTGTACGGATTGCTTGAAATAATGTCGTTTTTCCTTGTATAGAAGAAAGGTCATTATTATTGTCGGTTAGTAAATTTACAGCAATCAGTGTAAGTAAKATGCCACCAATAAGTTGTAAGAAGGGAATATCGAGTAAGTATACAGCAAGTATTGTAAGGAGAATTCGCAGCACGATTGCTAGGACCGTACCAATAAAAATAGCTTTATTCCGTTTAGATTCAGGTAAGTTTCGGCTTGCAAGCGCAATTACAATTGCGTTATCACCGCCTAGTACAACATCGATACCGACAATCATTAGTATAGATGTCAAAAAATCTAACTCCATCATTTTTCCTCCATTTATTCTGTTTTAATCAGTAATATAGGTGCAGCTGTATGTATGAAACGAAAAAGCTTGACCAGCTCTATTACAATTGTACGGCGCTAGGTGGAATTGTATGTCCGATTTTTTATTAAGAAGGAATGAGGGAGTTTATATCGCAAGTGTATATAATGGAATATATAAGAGGAAGGAAGTATGATGTATTAGCATAGAATAATCTAGGCGAATGACTGTTTTTCTAAAATGAAACGATTTTATTTCCATTCTGGAGAATCTTATCATAAAATGAAAGTACAAGAATCTATTGATTTGTCATATGAGTGGGGAATCCCTTCATAACAATTCCGAATAGGAAGGGAGAGTTGGATTTTGGACATTGAAAGAATTAACGATCATACGATGAAGTTTTTTATTACGTACGTTGATATAGAAGATAGAGGGTTTAATCGAGAAGAGATTTGGTACAATCGTGAACGAAGCGAACAATTGTTTTGGGAAATGATGGATGAAGCTCGCGATCATGATGATTTCTTTATTGATGGGCCACTATGGATCCAAGTACAGGCGATGGATAAAGGCATTGAAGTACTTGTAACGAAAGCACAGCTTTCAAAAGATGGACAAAAATTAGAATTACCAATAGGTCTAGATAAAATCATTGATATTCCTCTAGATGAGCGGATTGAATCACTATTTCAACAAGAGTTAGAGGAAGAGATGGAAGCGGGAACAAACTTTAACGAAGATGGAACATTTGGCTTTTTAATTAAATTTGATGATTTTGAAGACGTTATTTCGTTAAGTCATCGTCTTATATTTGAAGATATAAAAGATGAATTGTATTCGTTTGAAGACCGCTATTATGTATATGTTGAATTTGATGAAGTGCTACACGATGAAGAAGAAATTGACCGTATTCTAAGTGTTATTTTAGAATATGGGGAAGAGTCTACTTTAACGGTTCACCGTGTAAGTGAGTACGGTAAACAGGTTGTTAAAGAACACGCACTTGAGACGATTCGCAGTCATTTTCCTCCTAAAACGTAGGCCGATTTCAATATTATGAAATCGGCTTTTTATATGATGGGTATGATAAGAGTAGAAAAGCTATGTAAGTAAGGGGGGTAGGAATGAAAAATACATTAAAGTTACTTTTCTTTTTTCTAGGTTTATTCACAGTCTTTGTTTCGTTACGAATGTTTATTGATGTAGCATTTTATTCGGATGTTATAGGCATAAAGGATATTTCGTTTTTAGGATTTATAAGTATTGTATTTACTGTTTCTGCATTTTTAATTGGCTGTGTTATTTTCTTGGAAAATCGGCATCCATCTAAAACATTGACATGGTTAATTGTACTCGGTATTTTTCCTGTATTTGGTTTCTTTGCGTATTTATTGTTTGGACAAAATTTCCGCAGAAAACGAATGTTTCAAAAGAAGGCTCTTTTGGATGAACAAGCTTTCTTACAGTACAAAGGACATGAAGATTATCAAGAACGCATTTTACAGAATCATAAACATCAAGAACTGCTATTTCGTTTAGCGGATCGGCTTGGTGCGTTAAATATTTCATTTCAGACAGAAACAAAAGTGTTAACGAATGGGGATGAAACGTTTCAAGCAATTTTAGCAGGATTGCAAAAAGCGAAGCATCATATCCATATGGAGTATTATATTGTACGTGATGACAAGCTTGGTACACAAATTAAAGACATTTTAATTCAGAAGGCACAGGAAGGTGTTACCGTCCGTTTTTTATATGATGCGGTTGGAAGTTTTAAGCTGTCAAATGCTTATATCGATGAATTAAACGATGCAGGTGTCGAGATGATTCCTTTCTTTCCAGTGCGTTTTCCGATTTTGAACGATAAAATTAATTATCGAAATCACCGAAAAATCGTTGTCATTGATGGGAATGAAGGTTTTGTGGGCGGACTGAATATTGGTGATGAGTATTTAGGGAAAAATAAATATTTTGGATTTTGGCGAGATACACATTTGTATTTACGAGGTGAGGCCGTTCAAAGCCTGCAACTCATATTCGTACAAGACTGGTTCTATATGACAGGGGAAGCAGTATTAGCACCTGAGTATTTACAGGTGGAAGCAGTGGATGGCGATCATTGGGGCGGTGTCCAACTTGTCGCAGGTGGGCCAGATAATAAATGGGAGACAATTAAGCATCTTTATTTTGCGATGATCGCTTCGGCAAGGAAGTCTATATGGATTGCTACACCTTATTTTATTCCAGATGATGATATTTTATCTGCATTAAAAGTAGCAGCTCTTGCGGGCATTGATGTCCGTTTATTAATGCCGAGTAAACCGGATAAACGAACGGTGTTTTATGCATCAAGGTCTTATTTTCCGGAGTTATTAGATGCAGGGGTAAAGGTATACGAATATGAAAAAGGTTTCCTTCACAGTAAAATTGTCATTGTCGATTCTGATTTAGCATCAATTGGGACAGCGAATATGGATATGAGAAGCTTTCATTTAAACTTTGAGGTGAATGCCTTTTTATATGATACAGATAGTATTCGAAAGCTTGTTAAGGATTTTGAAGAGGATTTGCAAGAATCCAGTGAAATTCATGTGGATCATTTTCATAAACGCCGCCTTCATAAGCGAATTGTAGAATCGGCATATCGTTTATTATCACCTTTATTATGAGGAGGATGTTCTTACAAGGACGTCCTCTTTTTGTCTAAAAAGGAATTTGTAATGAATTGTAGAATACAAAGCGGTATAGAAAGGATGTGGTATTATGTTTGTTGCAAGGAGAGAAAATGGAGGGAAAGTTCACCTTCTTGAAAGCTGCAATGAAAAGGAGCTACTTGCAATGCGAAAGAAGGAACGCTTTTTTTGCCCGATTTGCAGGCGAGAGGTGCAGCTCAAGTTAGGGAAGCAAAAGAGATGGCATTTTGCTCATAAAAAATTAAATCAGTGCCTCGTTTCATCTGAGCCTGAATCCGCTTATCATATGCGCGGGAAGGAACAGTTATATAGATGGCTCAAGTCGCAAGGATTTCATGTAAAAATCGAACATTACCTCCCAGAGATTCGCCAAAGACCCGATCTGTTTATTGAAATGAAAGGAAGACAGATTGCAATTGAATATCAATGTGCCTCTTTATCCACTGAGCAGTTATTAAAACGAACGCGTTCCTATTGGGAAATAGGGATACAAATCATTTGGATATTAGGTGGAAATCAACTGAAAAGGCACTCTGCTTATTGGATCTCATTATCCTCGTTTCATTTTCTCTGCATACAATCTTATCCTCAGCCTTCACTTCTCTTTTTTTGTCCAAATGAAAAATCATTTCTGAAATGCGAACTTCTTACCCCGTTTTCTGCAAAGGTTTATTTATCACAGATCATTTATTGCCCGGTACGTACCATCACTTTTGAGAAACTCTTTTGCCAAGCACCAATTACGAAAGAACGATTGGAGCGGGAATGGCAGAATAAAAAGACCTACTTTCGAACGAATGTCCTTCCAATATGGAATTATAGTCATAAATCACTTTTACATCTTCTATATCAATATCACCTTTCTCCCTCTTGTTTTCCATCTGAAATTGGTGTTCCTCTTCCATCTGCATTTGCATTTCAAACGCATCCTTTTGTATGGCAGGCTTTTCTTTGTATAGACTTTATTGGCAAATTTAAAATTGGAGAATATTTTTCATTACATGCTGTTTTTTACTATGTAAATAAAAAGCGTAGTATTCAGAGGCGCACGTTACCGTATTTTTCGCAAAATGTATGGCAATTCGCAATCGTAGAGTATGTAACGTTTTTATGTAAAGCGGGAATGATTGAAAAGGTGGATGTGCATAAGTACCGAAAAATAAGGCAATTTATGATGCCGAAAACAGAAGGAGAAATCAAAGAATACGATGCGATTTGTTTGTCGCATGCGCTATCTTTATTCGAAACAAAGTACAACATGGGAAAAGGAAAAGCGGATATAATAAAGGAGTATCCTGAAGGAATTACATAAGCAGAATCGAATTGTACTAGTAGAGATTAAAAGGAGGTTTTTATTGATGTCTAATCAAAAAACAGCAAAAACATTGCCAGACCGCAGTGAGATTGAAGAAATGAACACATGGCGTTTGGAAGATGTTTTCCAAACTGATGAAGAATGGGAAAAAGAATTTCAAGCAGTAAAAGAATTACTACCAAAGTTAACTGAATTTAAGGGGAAACTTGGTGATTCTGCTGATTCATTATTAGAAGCTTTACAATATGAAGATGAAGTCTCAATGAGATTAGGAAAATTATATACATATGCTCATATGCGTTACGACCAAGATACAACAAATTCTGCTTATCAAGCGCTGAATGATCGAGCAACAAACTTATATTCTCAAGCGTCCAGCAGCATGGCGTATATCGTTCCTGAAATTTTAACAATTTCAGAAGAACAATTACAGTCGTTCTTACAAGAAAATAAAGAATTAAGCGTATATGAACATGCGTTAGAAGAAATTACACGTCAGCGTCCGCATGTACTGTCAGAGGCGGAAGAAGCATTGTTAGCAGAAGCATCTGAAGTCATGAGTGCATCAAGTAGTACATTTGGTATGCTTAATAATGCAGATTTAAAATTCCCATCTATTAAAGATGAAAATGGTGAGGAAGTAGAAGTAACGCACGGCCGTTATATTCAATTTTTAGAAAGTGATGATCGTCGTGTTCGTCATGATGCATTCCAAGCTGTTTTCGAAACGTATGGAAAATATAAAAATACATTTGCAAGCACACTTAATGGTGCAGTGAAACGTAATAATTTCAACGCGCGTGTTCGTAAATATGATTCTGCACGCCAAGCTGCGTTAAGCAATAATAATATTCCTGAAACAGTATATGACCAACTTGTTGAGACAGTAAATGATAACTTACATTTATTGCACCGTTATATTGATATTCGTAAACGTGCATTAGGTCTAGAGGAATTACATATGTACGATCTATATACACCACTTGTACCAGAAGTGAAAATGAATGTGAAATACGAAGAAGCGCAAGAAATTTTATTAAAATCATTAAACGTCCTTGGTGATGAGTATGTTGAGATTTTGAAAGAAGCATATGAAAACCGCTGGGTAGATGTATATGAAAACAAAGGAAAACGAAGCGGTGCGTATTCATCGGGTGCATATGGAACAAATCCGTATATTTTAATGAACTGGCATGATAATGTAAATAATTTATTTACACTTGCACATGAGTTTGGTCATTCKGTGCATAGYTAYTAYACAAGAAARACACAGCCACAYGTATATGGTGAYTATTCMATMTTCGTTGCRGARGTWGCATCAACTTGTAAYGAAGCRMTTTTAAATGATTAYTTATTAAAAACGACAGAAGATAAGAAAGAACGTTTGTATTTATTAAATCATTATTTAGAAGGATTCCGCGGTACAGTATTCCGTCAAACAATGTTTGCAGAATTTGAGCACATCATTCATAAAAAGGTACAAGAAGGTCATGCAGTAACGCCAGATATGTTAACGGAAATTTACTATGATTTAAATAAAAAATACTTTGGAGATGCTTTAGTCATCGATAAAGAAATTGGTTTAGAGTGGTCTCGTATTCCACACTTCTATTACAATTATTATGTATATCAATACGCAACAGGATTTAGTGCGGCAACAGCTTTATCAAAACAAATTTTAGAAGAAGGAAAACCAGCCGTAGAGCGTTATATTAACGAATTCTTTGATTTCAGTAAAAAGTAAGGGAACACCTATTTATGGAGTTCCCTTTTTTCGTTAAAGCCCCCGATTATTAAATAAAAAAATCAGTCAAAGGCGATGTTAAACTATCGTGTTGATTATTTATTCCGCTATTCGCGGGCAGTAAGACCTCCACCTCAAGATTCAGAGAGAAACAAGGAAGGTAGGTGGGGGGATCAACTGCCGTAAAACCCCCACTGATTAAAGTTTCACTTTATCAATTTCATCTTAACTAAGATTTTTGAAAGAGTTTCAGTTGTTTCATATAGTCAACAGCCTTCGTTTTATTCTTTTGTTTAGAAACATATTCTGCCTCGTTTTTATTTCTATAATAGCCATTAAATGTATCTTCACAAAGAGTACCGTCAGAAATGGCTTTTTTAACTGCACAGTGTGGCTCGTTTGTATGTGTGCAATCAGAAAACTTACATCTCCTGGATAAATCTACTATATCTTCAAATCCAAAATCTAAGCTTTCTTCAAGGTCTATCATTTCAAATCCCATTTTACTAAAATTCAATCCTTCCACCCACTTTTAATAATGTTTAACAATTGAAATCCTATATTGCTAGTCCTACAAACGTTGTATTCCGTTAAACTGCCTTTAACGGAATACTAAACGATTGTTGTTTTGTAAATTCTGACAATTTAAGTTTATCATACGTCGCTTCCTTTGAGAACAGACAGTTTTCAACCATCATTTTACTGACTGTTGTGTCGTCATTTCGAGGCCTGATTTGGTCAAGGAACTCTTTCAGACCGTATTGATCTGCTGTGCTTAACTTTCTAATTTCTTGGATGATGTCCTTCAGTGCCATTTGAAACAACGCGCTCTCGTACTTTTTTGTGTGCAGAGCAATCGTTCGTTGTTTTCGAATATCAACAGAGAAATTTAACATAGCTTTCTTTTTAGAAGCCTTTGAAACGGTTCCTATGATTGAAATACGAGAGGTTAATTACAATGATTGCGAATAAAAGAGGCAAGGCAATCATCTTTGGAAATGCTTGTAATAGTGAAAGAATGTACAGAAAAAAAGAAATACAAATGCCAAATAGTAGAAAGAAGATATGTGTTTTTTTCATAAAATCCCTCCTGAAAAGCTTCTTTTTAAAGCTTATTCAGTAATGAAAACGTTTAGAATGTGACAAAAGTGTGAAATTCGACAAAAAGGGTTGTCATCTGACGTCGAATCTTGTAATATAATAAGCGTGAACGAATTCACATACAAACATATACCCCTTTGTTTGAACGTGAAAATTTCTCCCATCCCCTTTAATATTTTTATAAGCCGTAAAGAAAAAGACCTGGTGTTTACACCAGGTCTTTTTCTTTTGTAATCCATTTCCAATAACGTTMGCATTTCACTTCAATCATTCGTACTTTTCTTTTCAATGACAATTTTTTTAGTTCTCGTTCTATTTCTTGCTCTGAGCAGTTATAAATAAATGCAATTTCTTTTGATGACATAAATTGAACCATTTCTAGTAATCCCTCTAGTGGTGGCAACGGAGCAGGCTCGATATCACATTTTACAATTTCTTTTAAGAGTTGTACGTATACATCATATGAATAAATTCCTGTAATTTTAATGCCTTCCTCATCTGAATTTGCATGAAAGAATACGAGAGAAGGGATTTCGGTGATGTGCATTTCATTTGTGAATTTTAAATCGCATTGGAATGCTTTTTTTGCACTAATCGAATGCAAATCTTTTTTAAATTCCTCTACATCAATACCGCTTTGCTGTGCGCATGCAAGTAGTGATTCCAAATCTGGTTTTGATACATTTTCAAGAAAAATGTATTCTTGAAGTTTCCGTAAAAATTTCGAACCTGCTTTTCGACCTTGCAACTCGGCTGCTTTAATTGCCATAGAAACTAAATACGGTGTAGATGAGGCGTCCTGCATATGTACTTTTCCATCGCATGAAAAGCCGTGCAAACTTGTTGTCTTTTCCCACACAAATCGAATATTAGCAGGTTTATTCCATTTGTGTGGGGAGGCGATTGCCCCTTCCACTTTTCCGGTTAATATGTGCCGAATCGAAAAATATTTTCCGTATTCGAGCCATAATTTAATGATGACTGGTTCGATTTCCCAGCAATCTTTGCAAAGTGGATCAATAAACAAATAGGCTTCCACAGATTTATGTTCGCACTTGGAAAGAGAAGGAATGCGCATATGCTTTGCTTCCTGTTTATCCATTACGCTTCACCTGTTTCGTTTGGAGTGTTGACCATATGCTGAGCAGTTAATGCTAAACGTTCAAAAACAAATTCTCGAATCTGCCCTTGTACTCCTGTATCTTCCATTGCTTTCTCCATACATGCTAACCAGGCTTTCGCGCGCTTTGGTGTAATCTCAAAAGGGAGATGGCGTGCTCTTAGCATAGGGTGACCATGTTCCTCTGTATACAAATTCGGTCCACCTAAATACTGCGTTAGAAATTGCTTCTGCTTCCTGGCTGTTTCTGTCAAATCGTCTGGGAAGATGGGAGATAAGTCAGGGTGTTTACTGACATAGGAATAAAACGTATCGACTAATGCTGCAATGCCTTGTTCACCGCCAATTGCTTCAAATGGTGTCATCGGTTGCTTGTTCATCCTGTATAAACTCCTTTTTCCATCAAATGTATATCTATTGTAGCAATGGATTGTCACGAAGAGCAACTAAACAGCTCTCGTGTAATCCTTTGCCCATTTTTTCCTTAAGATAAAGCTAAATATACGTGCAACATTGGTAAAGGTGAACCATTAGTAGGAAAAGCACCTACTGATGGAAGTTTCATTTTACCCCGCTACTCACAATCAGTAACCTTCCTTTTCAAAGAAGAAAAAACAAAGAGGGAAGGACTGACCGTAAGAGCCCGATTGGTGAGGGCTCTTACGGTCAGTGAGAAAAAACTTCTACTAATGGAAGTTTCACTTTAGCGTGCTTTGTTTTGTTTGGCAAGAAAAAAGCGTTGCACTTTATTTTTTGTATGGCGAACAGGTATATGGTGTTTGTTCAATAAATTGAGGAAATCAGCTTTGCCCGCTGCTTCATCTTGTACTTCATATTCAAGTTCATAATCATCGTGATTGTAATAGAAACTATGATCAAATACAAGTGTGCCGCCCTTAAATGTAGTTTCTGCTCGTTCTGTTGTTAAGCTTCCCATATAAGCTAAAGTAGAAACAGGGATTTGCAGGGCATGTAGTTGATCTGCTACAGGGCCTGGAATGAGCCCGTTTGTTTCCATCATTAGTTGTGCTTCTCGTGCTGTTAAAGGTTGATGAGTTTCCAGTAACCCAATTTCAGCTGGTTGTTTTAAAGTTAATGTATAAGCTCCGTCTTTATGACGAATACGAAGAGCAGAGCCTGCTGCTTTTAAAGAAAAATGAGGTGTTTCAAAATAATGATTCACTTGTTTTGTAAATGATTCGATAGAAAACACATCGCATAATGCTTGAAATTCTTCTTCTGTGACCATATTTTTAAATTCAATTTCAATTTCTTGTGTCATTGTATAAGCTCCTTCTTAAGAGTAATTCTTTAGACATTATCGCTTTTTCGCAAATTTGGTTCAATGTTTTATTTGTTTGCGTCCATGTTATGATACAATAATAGTGTGAAGTAAGACAGGAAGTTGATATGGAGGAGTTAGAGCATGCAAAATAAAATCCAAGTTAAGAGCGTAGAAGAAAGAGAGAATGCTCTTATTTTTTGTGCGGAAAATATTGAAATACAAGTGGAGGAGTTAAAGGCGCGTAATCACGTACTTGTAGACTCAGATCATTTATCATTTTTATATATTTTAGAAAACGAATCAGCTTTCATTTATGTAAGCATTCCGCATACATACTGGGAAGCAATGAACGGTGCAATGAAGAGTGATAAAGCAATGTTCGTTCGCGTAAACAATATTGAAATTGAGTTAGAGCAATTGAAAGAAGAAGTAGAATATTTAATTGAAAATATTGAAGGTAATGCAAATTACGGAGAAGAACTGGTAACGGCTGTAGAAAAAGTATTTCTATAAGCAAATGGATTGACTTTGGTGGTGGTTGAAATGAATCGTAATTGGGAAGAATTTTTAGCGCCGTACCACCAAGCGGTGGCAGAGCTAAAAGTGAAATTAAAAGGAATGCGTTCTCAGTTTACAATGTTAACAGAACACTCTCCGATCGAGTTTGTAACAGGTCGGGTAAAGTCGGTTGCAAGTATTATTGATAAGGCGGAAAAGAGAAATGTACCGCTTGACCGACTCGGAGAAGAAATGCAGGACATCGCTGGTCTTCGGATGATGTGTCAATTTGTTGATGAGATTAAGCCTGTTGTCGAATATCTTCGAAAACGAAATGACTTTGAAATTGTGGAAGAACGAGATTATGTGACGCAAAAGAAAGAAAGTGGTTATCGTTCGTATCACGTTGTAATTAGTTATCCTGTTCAAACGATTTGTGGAGAGAAAAAAGTATTAGTTGAAATTCAAATTCGAACATTAGCAATGAATTTTTGGGCAACAATTGAGCATTCTTTAAATTACAAATATAGTGGGCGTTTTCCAGAAGATATTAAAGTGCGCCTTCAGCGTGCGGCAGAAGCAGCATTTTTATTAGATGAAGAAATGTCTTCGATTCGTCTTGAAATTCAAGAAGCACAAAAGGTTTTTTCGCGCAAACAAGAAGCGAAAGAATCYGAATCATAAACTAAAGGGTGTTGGGCGATGAAATTTRCAATTATGTCAAAGGGAGATCAATCATCAAAYGCACTTGCAAGTACAATGACAGATTACTTGCAAGATTTTGGGTTTACAATGGATGAGGCGGAACCCGATATTGTAATTTCTGTTGGGGGGGATGGGACGCTCTTATACGCGTTTCATCGTTACTATAATCGATTAGATGAGACAGCTTTTGTTGGTGTACATACGGGACATTTAGGGTTCTATGCAGATTGGTTGCCAACAGAAGTAGAAAAACTTGTGATTGCAATTGCGAAAACACCGTTTCAAGTGGTGGAATATCCGCTTTTAGAAGTCATTATTCGCTATGTGAATGGAAGTAAGGAATCGCAGTATTTAGCAATGAATGAAGCGACAGTAAAAAGCGCAGAAGGAACATTAGTAACAGAGGTGGAAATTCGCGGAGAATATTTTGAAACGTTCCGCGGGGACGGTCTTTGTATTTCTACTCCTTCTGGAAGTACAGCCTATAATAAAGCGCTAGGCGGAGCAATCATTCATCCTTCGATTGAAGCGATACAAATTGCGGAAATGGCTTCGATTAATAACCGTGTGTTCCGTACAGTCGGTTCACCGCTTGTTTTACCGAAGCACCATACATGTGTTTTAAAGCCATCGGCAGGAATGAATTTACAAATTACGGTCGATCATTTAACGATGGTTCATCAAGACGTAAAGTCAATTCAATACCGCGTTGCAAACGAGAAGGTGAGATTCGTTCGTTTTCGCCCATTCCCATTTTGGAAACGTGTTCGCGATTCGTTCGTTGCGGGTGAATAGAGAGGATTTATGTATTTGAGAAGATTTACATTAAAATGGTGTATGACAGAAGCAGAGAAGGGAATGCTCATTCGGGAATTTCTAAAAACGAAAGGGATTTCTAAAGCTGCTTTGACAGATATAAAGTTTCAAGGTGGGGCAATTGAAGTTGACGGTAAGCATGCGACGGTTCGGCACGTATTACAGGCCGAGGAAGAATTGCAAGTGTTTTTTCCGGTTGAGGAGAGAAGTGAAGGAATGCTGGCTGAAAATATTCCGCTGACTGTCCTGTATGAGGATGAATCCGTACTGGTAATCAATAAAGAACCATACATGTCAACCATTCCGTCAAGGGAACATCCGGCAGGAAGTGTTGCGAATGCGCTTCTTTATCATTATGACAGGCAGAATCTTGCAAGTACGGTGCATATTGTAACGAGACTGGACCGTGATACGTCAGGACTTATGCTGATTGCGAAAAACCGTTTCATTCACCATCTTTTATCAAAACAGCATCAGCAAAAACAAGTGAAACGAACATATGAAGCCATTGTTCATGGAGAATTGCTAGAAGAGTCGGGAACGATTGATGCGCCAATTGGAAGAAAAGGCGATAGCATTATTGAACGAATGGTATGTGAAGACGGTCAAAAAGCAGTTACGCATTTTCAGGTGATAGAGAGATTTCCTGATAAAACAAGAGTCTCACTGCAGTTAGAAACAGGAAGAACACATCAAATTCGTGTACATATGGCATATTTAGGCCATCCGCTATTAGGGGATGACTTGTATGGGGGGAGTAAGTCGCAGATGAAACGACAAGCGCTCCATAGTACGAGTTTAACCTTCTATCATCCTATTTTAGAAAAACAGATGACCTTTCATGCGGATGTGCCAGAAGATATGGAAGAATTATTAAAATAAGCTGCCTTCGCATGAGGGCAGCTTTATTTTTTAGTTATGTAATTGGACGAAATTTCTCAGGCACAAACGGCATCGAAGAAGGTACAGAAACGGTCTCCATTTCAGGGTACCGAAGGGCTGTTAGCTTCCCGCCAAATACAGCTCCTGTATCAATATTTACCGTATGATTGACAAAACGGGGTTCTGCCACAGGGGTATGTCCGTATACAATCCAAGCTTCTCCTTCATAATATTTCGCCCAATCACGGCGGACAGGTGAACCATCAGGTTGTTTTTCTCCAGTAATGTCCCCATATAATACGAAAGTTTGGACTTTCTTATCACTTTTTCCGATATAATCTTGGCGAATACCAGCGTGACAGACGATGAGTTTTTTGTTATCAAGCACATGATAGAGAGGTGACTGTTCGTAAAGATCGATAAATTTTTTCTGTACTATTTTTTGTTCGCGAGTTTGAAGGGCTTCATATTCAGCGACGGTTGTTTCTAATCCGTGTGCGATTGTTACGTTACGTCCGATGAAAAATCGGTACAACTTATTACAATGATTTCCCGGAGCGTAATAAGCTTCTTTTTTATTTATTACAAGCTCCCATACAATTTCAATCATGCGAAGGGATGCTGGACCACGGTCAGTAATATCTCCGACAAAAGCAAGTTGTCTCTTCTCTGGATGGACAGGAAGACCGCTATCCCAGTTATAACCGAGCTGCGCTGTTAATGTTTGAAACTCTTCTAAACAGCCGTGGATATCTCCGATAATATCGTACTTCATTTCACAACCTCCATCTTATTTTTACTTAGTATACCTAAATTGGATATAGAAAAAACCATACCCGCTGGATATGGTCTAATCAAACATAAACGTTTTTGTTCGCGATCGTACGTTCAGTACAAAGCCAATCGCAATCATATATGTCAGTAAGGAACTACCGCCATAACTCATAAGAGGAAGGGTAATCCCTGTAATCGGAAGTAATCCAATTGTCATCCCAATATTTTGGAATACTTGGAATGTAAACATTCCAATCGTTCCTGCACATAAATAGCTACCGAATGGATCATTACTTTCTAAAGCGATATGAATCATACGATAAATTAATAGGAAGAACAGTGAAATAACAACGCTTGCTCCTAAAAATCCAAATTGCTCAGCGATGTTTGTGAAAATAAAATCGGTATGCGGTTCTGGGAAATATACTTGCCCATTCTCCCATCCTTTACCGTGTAATTCACCTGATCCGGTTGCTAAAACAGCTTGCCTTAACTGATATCCTTGCGTTTCATATTCATAAGGTGCTAACCAGCCGTAGAAACGATCTAATTGATATTCTTTTAAAATATGTTCTTTAAAGAATGCTGTATGCGCAAAGTAAGTGTACGTTAACGCAGAACCAGCCGCTATAACAAGTGTAGCTAAACCGAAAATAAAGCGCCAGCGTATACCTGAAACTAAAATCATCGCTGCGAGCATCGCTGAAATAACCATCGTATTTCCTAAGTCTGGTTCTTTCGCAATTAAAAGTAGTGGTGGTAAACTTGCACCAAATATTTTACCAAGTAAAATTAAATCTTCACGCGGCGTCCGAAACGGATATTTTTCATTATGATTGACGATAATGCGACCAACGACAATGATTAAAAATAACTTCATAATCTCAGAAGGTTGGAAGTTACCAAGACCCGGCAAGCTATACCAAGCAGTAGCCCCTTTAATAGTTACTGCTCCAGGGATTTTTAATTCAAGCCCAATAAGTAAAATCATCGCAAATCCATACAAGTACCAAGCGATTTGTTTATATCGATCAAAATCAATCACCATAATCGCAAAAATTGCGATGGCCCCAATGACATACCATTGAATTTGTTTCGCAACAAAGTTTACCTGTTGTAAAGCCGGTGGTAAAGATGGTTGTGCACTTGCGATAGCAAAACAACTCACAGCCCCGATTACGAGTACAATCAGGATTAATATGTAATCTATTCGATATTGAGAATTCTTATCTTTCAACGTACGTAGTCCTTTCTATTGCTCTTTGCGTAATAAAAAAAAGACGCTATTACCATATTAGCGGATTTTGGACTGTTTGCAAATATGTTGTTTGGATTTTGAGTGTGAGATGTTAGATTATATAAATATAAATTGAAGAACTGAGATAAAACCTTTCTTTTTTAGATGGGAGGGAGTGTCCGACCATGCATAGAAGCGGTCAGTGCCTATTTTAGCCCCGTGCCAAGTTTAAAACAAAGGGAGGAAGTGAGAGTAGGTCAGCTTGAGTTTTCATAGTAGTAATTTATATGTGAAACCCGAAAAGTATGATTGGTGATGGAAGTGTGACTTTGTATAAATACAAATAAAAAACCACTCTTTTTGGATGGAAGAGAGGATCCGTCCGTGTGTAGAAGCGGTTAGGGCCTATTTTAGCCCCATGCCAAGTTTAAAACAAAGGGAGGAAGTGAGAGTAGATCTCTTTGGGTTTTCATAGCAGTAATTTAGATACGAAAGCCGAAAAGTGTGATTTTACATAAATACAAAATAAAAAACCACTCTTTTGGGATGGGAGAGAGGATCCGTCCATGGGTAGAAGCGGTCAGGGCCTATTTTAGCCCCATGCCATGTTAAAACAAAGAGAGAAAGTGAGAGCGGTTCCCTTTTATTCTTCATAGCCGTGATTTATCCAGCAAGTACTTTTAAATAGAGGAAATAAAGATTGAACTTTCGTAGTAGCAGGAAAGTGAAAGAGCAAAAGAGAAGTAAAGAACCAGTTATACTAATAATTTTGTTTTGCCTTATTTTGAATTTGTGATATGATATAAATATATTACCAGGTACTAATAACTGATATTACTTAATGAATTTAGGGGGATAAATAAATGAATCTTCTCAACTTAAAAGGAAAAAACATTATTGTCATGGGTGTTGCGAACCAACGAAGCATCGCTTGGGGAATTGCTCGTTCATTACATGAGGCAGGAGCAAACTTAATTTTCACATATGCAGGTGAACGTCTAGAAAAAAACGTACGCGATCTAGCAGAATCATTAGAAGGACAACAATCACTTGTTTTACCATGTGACGTAACAAACGATGAAGATATCGCGCGTTGCTTCCAGTCTATTAAAGAAGAAGTTGGAGTTGTTCACGGATTAGCACATTGCATCGCATTCGCAAACCGTGATGACTTAAAAGGTGAATTCGTTGATACATCTCGCGACGGATTCTTACTAGCGCAAAACATTAGCTCATTCTCATTAACAGCTGTAGCAAGAGCGGCGAAGCCATTAATGACAGAAGGCGGCAGCATCGTAACATTAACATACCTTGGCGGCGAGCGCGTTGTATCTAACTACAACGTAATGGGTGTTGCAAAAGCATCACTAGACGCAAGCGTAAGATACTTAGCAAACGACCTAGGACAACACAACATCCGCGTAAACTCTGTATCAGCAGGTCCAATCCGTACACTATCAGCAAAAGGTGTTGGCGACTTCAACAGCATCCTAAAACAAATCGAAGAACGCGCACCACTTCGTCGTAACGTAACGCAAGAAGAAGTTGGTAACACAGCGTTATTCTTATTCAGTGATCTAGCAAGCGGAGTTACTGGTGAGAACATTCATGTGGATTCTGGGTATCATATTTTAGGGTAGTAGGAAGCAAGAGACAATATATTTATAAAATAAAAAACCTCCAAAATTGTAAAAATATAATTTTGGAGGTTTTTTTGATGTTTAAAAACAATTTTGAAGTTTTTACCCTACATATATATTTATGTGATATTTATCCAAAAAATTGACAAGATGTAACAAAAAAGCATCGTTGAAATATATTGATTAATGTAGCGAGATAATGGTTCGTTATTGTACACACAATAGAGCTGTTTTTATTGTATTAGGAAATGAGGTGATCGAGTTTGATAAAAAAGGCTGTTATACCAGCTGCAGGATATGGAACGAGAAGTCTCCCTATTACAAAGGTTTTACCGAAGGAAATGTTTCCTATCTGTGGTCGTCCTGCAATTGATTACATTGTACAAGAAGCGATTGATGCAGGTATTAAGGAAATTCTCATTATTACATCTAGAGCTAAAAATATGATTATGGATTATTTTGATCGCTTTATAGAATTAGAAGAATTCTTAACAAAAAATAAAAAAGAGCATTTAATCTCTACAATTATCCCTCCGAATGTTCATATTCAATATATACGTCAACCTTATGCAACTGGATTAGGGGCTGCTGTACAGCTAGCAGAGCGATTTATCGGTAACGATCCTTTTGCTGTATTGCTCCCCGATCAAGTTTTTATGAATGAAGAAAAGAGTGCGTTAAGAGAGCTAATAGAGATTTATGATGAGTATCAAACAAATGTTATAGGTGTCAAAGAGATGAAACAGGAGGACTTGAAATTATACGGAGTGATAAAAGGAACGCAGATAGAAGAAAATTTGTATGAGATGATTGATATAATTGAAAAACCTCAAAAATATCCCCCATCTAATCTGGCTGCTATAGGACGGTACGTCTTTACCCCTGAAATATTCTGCTTTCTTAATCAAGCAATTCCTGGTGTAGGAAATGAAATTCAATTAACAGATGCGATGAAACAAATGCTTCTTACGAAAAACTATATGGCAAAAGTATTAGAGGAACACTGCTTTGATTTAGGAAAGGAAAGTGAATATATAGCACTTATAAATGAAGTGTTTAGAAAAAGGAATAACTCCTTGTAATTTACAGGTGTTCTTTAAGGAGGAAAATATGAATATATTGGTTATTGGCACAGGATACGTAGGAACGACAACTGCACTTGTATTTGCTGAACAAGGTCATCAAGTGATGGGTGTAGACATAGATGAAAAGAAAATCAGTAGTTTAAAAGCTGGGAAGCTTCATTTTTATGAAGAAGGTTTAGAGGAATTACTGTGCAAGCATTTAGCTCAAAATAATATTTGTTTTACAACAAATATGGAAGAAGCCATTCGAAAAAATGAAATAATTTATATTTGTGTAGGCACACCATCTAAACAGGATGGAAGTGCAGATTTAACATATGTAGAGCAAGTGGCAAGATCAATCGGAACATATATGAATGAATATAAAGTCGTGGTTACGAAAAGTACAGTACCTGTAGGAACAGCAGAAAAGGTCACAAACTGGATAATAGAATCGAAACAAGCAGCACATGAATTTGATGTAGTCTCTAATCCAGAATTTTTACGAGAAGGATCAGCTCTTTATGATGCTTTGCATCCGGACAGAATTGTCGTAGGTGCTGCTAGTCCTAAAGCGTTCGGGAAAATGAAGGGATTATTTGACAATGTTAAATCTCCTTATATGGAAACAACGCAAAGAGCAGCAGAGTTGATTAAATATGCGGCTAATTCATTTTTGGCTTTGAAAATTTCCTACATCAATGAATTGGCAAGATTGTGTGATCAACTGAATATAAATATCAATGATGTAGCAAAGGGAATGGGATTAGACAATAGGATTGGAACAAGTTTTTTAGGGGCCGGTATAGGATATGGCGGGTCATGCTTTCCTAAGGATGTGAATGCTTTATTGGATACAGCGAATCAATATTCAGCCTCATTATCTATTTTAGAGAAAGCTATACAAGTTAACAAAACACAGCCTGTTTACATGCTTGAAAAAATGAAGAACATAATCGGAGACTTGAAAGGAAAAAACATTGCGGTTTTAGGGTTGTCTTTTAAAGCAAATACAGATGATATAAGAGAATCACCTTCCTTAATTATTATTGACTATTTATTAAAAGAAGGAGTAAATGTCAAAACTCACGACCCTKTGGTTACATCATATTCTGCGTGTTTCAAACAATATCAGACGGTGGAAGAGGCAGTCACAAATGCAGACGCTGTTTTAATTTGTACCGATTGGTCTCAGTATAAGGATTTTGCTTGGGAGACAATAAAAGATAAGATTACCAATCCCATTATTTTTGATGGGAGGAATTGCTTGAATGCTGAAAAAATGAAGTGCTTAGGATTTATCTATAGGGGTGTTGCATACACCTAACGCATATAAAAGTAGTTATAGAGGGAGAAGAGATTAGTAAACTAATCTAAGTTACATGTTTCAAACTCAGTGAATACAGTCTATTATTCTTCGCCAAAAATAGATTGATAATAAATGTATTTTTGGCGAAGGAAAGGAGGAAAGTCATGCTAGTTTCTGTGGTAACAGCTGTTTACAACGGAGAAAAATACCTTCAGGAATGCATTGAGAGTATTTTAAATCAAACATATACAGAGATTGAATACATTATTGTGAATGATGGATCCACAGATGGAACAAAGGAAATTTTAGATGCTATACAAGATACAAGAGTTAGAGTGATGCATTTAGACAGAAATCATGGAGCGGCGTTCTGTCTAAATCAGGGAATCAATCAAGCGGAGGGAAAATGGATTGCTATCCAAGACGCCGATGATGTAAGTGTTCCAATAAGACTAGAAGAGCAGATTGAATATTTTAAAAAACATCCTCAAGCTATTGGGGTGAGTTCTTTCGTTAAAGGGATAGCAGGAAAGGAACCGGTTTCGGAAAAATCTTTGTATGCTCATGAATTTTATTTTAATAAGGTAATGTCTAAAGAAGAGGTTTATACGACAAGATTTTTGACATGTTATGTATGTCATGGTTCAGTAATGTTTTTAAAAGAAGTATTCCACCGTTTGGGTGGGTATAATCCTCTCTTTAAAATAGTGTATGATCGCGACCTATGGTTTCGTCTATTTGAAGTTGCACCATTTGAAAAGATACCTAAGGTGTTGTATCACTATCGTGTTCTTCCTAATTCCCTTAGTCATGGTGATTCTAGTGCGGTAGGTAAAGAATTATTATTGGCTGCCACAATGGGTATACGAGACTTTATACATCGCAAGAAAGGCTATCTCCATAATGAAAGTCCGAATGTTATTGTATTGGCACCTCGAAATAAATGTGAGTTCTTTAAAAGATATATTGCCCCTCATGTAAACATGAATGTTAAAAGATATATTAGTCGTAGCGGAGAGCTTAGAGAATGGGAAATTAAAGACTTAATAAGTAATGATGTCATTGATGCTATATTTGTAATGAATAATCAGCAATCGCATCGCTTAATGAAAAAACTCATTCGTAAAGGGTTGAAGATGAATGAGCATATTTTTAAGATTGAATAGAAATATGTATTCAGAAAAGCAGGTGAATATATGATACTGGTTTTAGGTGGGGCCGGTTATATAGGTAGTCATGCGGTAAAAGAATTACTAAATAAAGGGTACGATGTGCTGGTTATTGATAACCTTTCAACAGGGAATCGACAATCATTGGATTCTAGGGCGGTATTTGTTAAAGGGAACATAGGAGATTATGTGTTACTAGAACAGGTTTTTACTCAATATAATGTTGAGGCTGTTATGCATTTTGCCGCGAGTTGCTTAGTTGGTGAATCTATATCCAATCCGCTTAAATATTATGAAAACAATGTTGTGAATTCCTTTAACCTATTAGAGGCAATGGTAAAGCATAACATCAAGAAGATAATTTTTTCTTCTACTTGTGCCACATATGGATTGGCGGAAAACGAATTTTTAAATGAAAAATCTCCTACGTCTCCAATCAATCCATACGGACGTTCTAAGTTAATTGTCGAGCAAATGATAGATGATTGCTTTAAAACATATGGGGTGGATTATATAATTCTTCGTTACTTTAACGTAGCGGGTGCTGATTTTTCCGGTCTAATCGGGGAACATCATAACCCTGAAACACATCTCATTCCAAATGTTCTTTTGCACCTGTCAGGAAAATCCAAATATATATCTGTATTTGGAAACGACTTTAGTACTGCAGACGGAACATGTATACGTGATTATATCCATGTGCTTGATCTGATAGAGGCGCATATATTGTCATTACAAGCATTACTGAATTCTTCACCTATGTGCAGAATTTACAACATAGGTAATAATAGAGGGTATTCAGTTAAACAGATTATTGAACAATGTGAGAGAATAACAAAGAAGAAAGCAAACATTGTTTACGAGAGAAGAAGAGAGGGGGATCCACCTTATTTAGTAGCATCCGTAAAAAAGGTTTGTGAGGAACTCGGCTGGGTACCTAAGTATTCTTTAGAAGATATGATTCGTTCTGCGCAGCGATGGCACAGGATCAATCCGGATGGATATAACAACTGAAATTTGGCATGGTTTTTATCATAAACTTGCCTGGGTAATTCCTTTGATTTACTAGATTTTAAGATAAGTCTGTGCTAAAAACAGATGTTGATATTAGATGTATATAACTGCTAAGGGAAAACAAAACATTCTAGTTTCGTTTGAAGTAGATAAAACAGGTTTACTCTTGTCCCATTTAATGGAATGTTCGTTAAAAAAAGTCCTCGTTCTATTTTATATTCATATATATCGAAATTATCGTGCATTAGTAGAGTGCAATATAAAACTGAATTTAACGGATAAAGGCCCTGTCATCCATCTTTCTTAAAACATAATCTAATAAGAATATAAGAGAAGACCTTTAGTCAATTAAAATTAAGGAGAGTTGCTTAATGTTTGTATCTGTTGTAATGGCTGTTTATAACGGCGAGAAATTTATACAAGAAGCAATTGACAGTATTCTTTCACAAACATACGAGCATTATGAATTGATTATAGTTAACGATGCTTCAACAGATAATACTTCAAATCTTTTAGATGAAATTGTAGATCCTAGAGTGAGGATAATACATCTTTCAAGTAATCAAGGGGCAGCTCAGGCACTGAACATAGGTATTGAACATGCGAAGGGGGACTGGATTGCCATTCATGATGCGGATGATATTAGTGTTCCTAAGCGTCTAGAAATACAAGTTGATTATCTTTTAGAACATCTCCAATTAGTTGCGGTAGGTTCTTGGATTAAGTGTATTCCAGGTGACAACCAACTATCGGAGGGAGATCTTTATTTTGAAAGTGGAAGAAATTGGTTTAGGGAGAATTCTCAGATAGCTTCAAGTTTATATCAGGGTTGTCCATTAACTCATGGAAGCGTAATGTTTTCACGAAGTGCTTATATAACAGCAGGGAAATATGATGCTAACTTAAAAATTGCCTATGATTATGATCTTTGGACTAGACTCATTACTTTAGGTCCAATAGAAAATGTTCCTGAGGTGCTTTATCATTATCGAAGATATGATGACTCTCTATCCAATAAGAATATGCACGAAACAGTGAAAGAATTATTTTACTCATTTTCAAAGTATGTTCGAAATACAATTCATAGAAATAAGCAGGATTATCCAAAATTAGCTGTAATTGGAAGTAAAGGAGGATGTGAATTATTTGTAGAGCAGTCAAAATCGGTACTCGAAATTCCATTAATGATTTATCAGAAGGAAAGAAGTTATCTTCCAAAACTCAAGTCGTGGCTCAAAACTAGAAAATTAGACGGGGTAATTTTATTAAATAGCACCGTTCATAAGAATGAACTAATTAGCTCATTAAAAAGCTATAGAATGGAACCTAATCAAAACATTTTTGAATTTTATAGTGGTGACCTGTAATAAAAAATGATTATTGAGGTGATTCTGTGTCATGTAATTGTCATAGTTATCAACATAAGTTTTTAAATACTTATGAAGTAATAGCTCTTTTAGAGGAAGCGTTAAATAAGAAAGAAGCATTTTCATTGACTCGATTTTCACATGCAGAAATTTCGTGTTTAAGTTGGAAATTTAATAAGAAAGTATTCAATATAATGAATGATTTCAGGTCATACAATGGTTTTACTGAGTCTGTTGAACCCACAGCTAGAAAAGTATTGAAATCAATGAAAACAACAAATGTGGCAGGATTTATTAGACAGGACTGTGAAGAAAACGGAGAATTTTGGTATGAGAATACTAAAAAATTATTTCATCATTTACGCTATATCCCTAAAAAAATATGTTCAGTTTGGGTAACACATGAAATGATAGGGGAACAAAAGTTTTGGGAACTCCTTCAAAATAAAAAGATAGCCCTTATTGGCAGGCGTGCTCAAGAGGCTATACCGTATTTTCAAAAAAAACATGTGAATGTAACTATTGCTTTGCCACTAGAAGGAACACGGCATATAAATGAATTACATGGATATTTATTGGAAAATAATGATTGGGACATTGCTTTACTAGCTGCAGGTATACCCTCAACTATCTTAACACCAATAGTAGCTAATTCAACAGGGCGAATCGCTATCGATTTTGGCCACGCACTTGACATGGTAATTGATGGCCATAGCTTTAACTTTAATGAACTATTTAAACCGTGGAAGAATTAGCACGAGTAAGGATGCTTCAAAGAGGTTTCAATGAAGAACATTTTTAAATTTAGTTTATATTAAAATACAATGTTGGTTTGATAGGGAAAAGAATGCCTTTCGTTAAAGGCATTCTTTTAGGGTTAAATTGTACTAAGCTTGCCAATTATCCTCGTTTGAAATCCACTTAGGCTATTTTAAGTCCGACCGTCCTTCATCGTGGAAACAAACATAATAAGGTGTTTCAAATTTTATGCCTCCAGCTTCATTCCAACAGTTTGAACACCACTCTACAAAGAAAAGTTAGAATTCACTTAATTTCCAATTGTTTTTTTATAGAAGTTTCAGAATGTATCTTCTAGTTTGTCTTCTAATGGGAAATATTCAAAGTCGTCTAGAATGCTTTCACTTTCAGAAAAGATAATTTCCTCTTGCCCTTCGTAAAGAACTCATTGGCTTCCCTATCCATAGAATGCGTCATGATGGATACTTTAGAAGGCGGATACTATTCGATAACTTTATCTAAACGAGAGTTTACGATTCTCTCCATATCTAACAAACTAGAATATGTTGTTTTCTAACGGTCACGAGGAACAAGTATGCATACTTGTTCCTTACTAATACCACGAAACGAAGAAGAACCACCACGCCTTGTTGATTTGTGACCTACAATGTTTCGTTTTTCTTTCTCGGAATATAAGAAATATGTCTCGACTATACCCTCAAATACGGCACAATAGATATACTGAAGAGCAGCTAACAGCTTTTAATAAAACAACGTAACCTATGAAATATCTCTAATGATTTCAGTAGATTTACGAAGAGAGTATCCTTCTATCATACATTGCATGAACCCTAATCATTTCTCTTGTTTTTGAGTACGGCGCAACGGCATAGTTGTAAAATCTGTAAATGATTTACGAAAAGACTTGCATTTGTATTGCTGGCGAATGATTTTTTCATTTTTCATCATTTTGTAAATTTTAAATCGCATTACAGTTTAACTTTCACAATGAGTACATACGAATCCATTTTGGTTGTTTCACTTTGATAATTGGCTTGGTTTTTTGCATAGCGATACGCACAGACCTTTTTAGAAATGCAGAGTCCATACTTACTTGTATCATCTGATTTCAAAATTTCATTTCGTAGTTTGCTTGGCTTCATTGTAATGTATATCGCTTCTTTTCTATGAGTTCAGACCTTTAGTGTGGAATTTTTACAATATCTTATCCATTATTAACAATAAAGTTTAACATAGCCTAAATTAAAAGTTACTAAAAATCACAAAATTGCCCGAGCCCCTGAAGTGTATTACGTAATTCATGCGTCTTATATAATGGGAGCAATGGTTCATCAAAAATGTACATTCATTTAAAAATGAAATTTAGTATAGAAGCCTTTATAGAAAGACACTTTATGTAAACATAAGTGATCTTTCTATATAAAAACTGACTAAAGTGGCTTTTACTAAATATAATTATAATGTTTGGTATTATAAATTAGTAGTATAAATCTAATTTCTTTTTGTAAGTATGAATGGTTAACTTTAGCCCTGCTTCTAAATTTATTTGTGGTTTCCAATTAAGTAATTGCTTTGACTTTGCAATATCTGGTCTGCGCTGCTTMGGATCATCCTCTGGCAGCGGATGGTAGGTAATGTTGCTTTGTGAACCTGTCAATTTTTTTACAATATGAGCAACATCAACAATCTTATACTCTATTGGATTTCCAATATTAATAATTTCTCCATTGGCCTCCTCTTTCTCCATCATCAACATTAGTCCATGCACTGTATCGGTCACATAACAAAATGAACGTGTTTGTGAACCATCCCCATACACAGTCATGTCTTCCCCAGTTAGTGCTTGCGTTACAAAATTGGATATAACTCGCCCATCATCATTTCGTAAACCTGCTGAATACGTATTAAAAATTCTAGCCACTTTAACAGGCACATTGTAGAGAGAATGATACAAGTAACATAGAACTTCTCCCATCCGTTTTGATTCATCATAACAGGCTCTTGGTCCCCATGTATTCACATTTCCTCTATATGTTTCATCTTGAGGATGAACTTCTGGATCTCCATAAGCTTCACTCGTACTTGTATATACGATCTTTGCATTTGTTCGCTTTGCAAGTTCAAGCATATTTTTCGTTCCAGATATATTTACATCTATCGTGTCAAATGGAGTAGATTGATAGAATTTTGGAGAAGCAGGAGATGCAAGATGATAGATTTCATCTACTGCTGATAGGGATGCTAGTTGTAAAATATCAGATGATGATACGTCAGTTTGTAGAAATTTGAAATTACTATTATGAAGTATTTCTTGCAAGTTTTCTATCTTTCCAGTAGATAAATTATCCATTCCTATCACGAAAGTTCCATTTGTATTTAAAAGTGTCTTGGCTAAATAAGAACCAAGAAAACCAGCAACCCCAGTAATCACAACTGTTTTTGTCAATTTGCTCACCTCATGTTGTTGTGTATGAAAGTATATTTTGCCCCTAAAATTCCACCTCAAAGTTATGCAGAAAGCGAAGATATTGGATGGATGATAATTGTCCATAAGAGCCTGATTTGTTCAACTAACCCCATTGAGGGAAGTTTCACTTTATAAGTTTTAAAAAATTCGCCAATAACAGTATATGAAAGACAGAATAGAATGTTCTGGAAGGTTTTTTGGAATATAAAATGTATGTTATTCGTATGATGTTATAAACAAGGTTTATGTAGGAAGGCCCCAGTGGGTAATAAAGTGAAACTTTAATCAGTGGGGGCTTTCTTCATCCCCCACTGATTATTAGTTGAACGAATCGGGCTTTTACGGGCAGTTGATCCCCCTCCTAACTTCTTTTTTTTCGCTGAATTTTGAGGTGGGGGTCTTACTGCCTGTTAATGCGGGATAAATCATAATGGGGGCGAATAGATGGTCTCGATTATTGCGGTTACAAAGCGTGAGAATTTTTTGGAGAATGTTTTTAACAATTATGAGCGTCAACGATATAAGGAGAAAGAATTAATTATTATATTGAATAATGATGCTATGGATATAGACAGGTGGCAAAACAAGGCACAGGACATTGAAAACATTCGTGTTTTTCGATTGGAAAGTAGCATTACACTTGGGGAGTGTTATAACTTCGCTATTCCAAAAACAAAATACGATTGTATTGCAAAGTTTGATGATGATGATTATTACTCTTCATATTATTTAGAAGAGGCGATGAAGGGATTACAAGTAAGTGGTGCAGATATGGTTGGAAAGAGTACTATTTTTATTTATTATCTTGGTAATCAAATGCTTACTCTTTTTAACGAGAAGAAAGAATTTATGGAGTTGTACTTGGAAGAAGAGTTATATGAAAAATATTTAGTAGGTGCCACCTTGGTTTTTAAAAAGAGAATATTTGGAGATGTGACATTTGAAAGAGTGAATGATGGGGAAGATACTCTTTTTTTGAAGGCTTGTTTAAAAAGAGGTTTTAAATTGTATAGTACTTCTAAATATAACTATGTGTATATTCGCTATCCTAACATTCGTCATCATACTTCTACATTTCAAGAACATAAACTTTTGGAAAAATCAAGGGTATTGAGGAGCGTTGCGAACTTTAAAGAATATATTGAATATGATTCAAAGAGCTTTTTTCAGTAACTATATGTAGACAGCTGTAAAAATTAATAGCAAGTAAGTCAAGCAGAGGAGGAAGAAAGATGGGAAAGGAGAAAAAAACTTCTTCAGAACAACAACCACGTCTCTATATTGCACAATCAAAACGCTCGCAACTAGTTGGGGGTATGCAAAAAGTATTTATTGTAAAACAAAATTCTATTGAGCAACATCAATTAGATTTAAATCAGGAAAATAAGAGTGCAACTTTACCTAATGTACCTAGTTCGGAGATGGAAAGTGAAGAAACAGAGGAAGAAGTAGAAGAAAAGCCTTTTTCAGCTGAAGAGGAAAGTATCTCAGTTGATAATGAAGAAGAAACAGAGGAAGAGGTAGAAGAAAAGCCTTTTTCATCTGAAGAGGAAAGTATCTCAGTTGATAATGAAGAAGAAACAGAGGAAGAAGTAGAAGAAAAGCCTTTTTCAGCTGAAAAGGAAAGTGTTTCAGTTGATAATGAAATGGAAATAGAGAAAGAGGTAGAGGGAAAGGGAAAGGGAAAGAAAGCTTTTACACAAATGACCAACATAGAAAAAATTAATTATGTATTGAATAGGCCACATTACATTCCTAATATCCAGTGCGCAGTCCAAACGAGGCAAGAAGTATATGTCGGATATATCGTGTCATTTGAAAAAGAGGTTTTAAAACTGAAAAGTAGCACTTATTTCAATTTTGTTACTATAAAACTTGCGGAGATTGAAACGATACAAATGAAGGGACTCACGTAAATAGAAAAGCGGTAGAAAAATTCTACCGCTTATAGTTTTTAAGTTTACATAATTAAACGCAAGGAATAAATACATCTTCGACGCATGCGATTGCGCAGAAACAATTTAAGTCCACAATGATACATTGATCTGTTTTGTCAAATTTACACATACCCAAACTTCCATCGTTTAATTTTAACACTCGTAATACAGCACAACAGTCATCTACACTTTCTACACGAAAGAATTCTGAACTGTCTGTGGTGCAATTTTCTGTTAAAAAGTTTGCGAAAAATAGGTCGCCATTTTTGCTGTATAAAGAAAATACCCTTGTATTAGCTTTCATTCCGCTAGACGGCATACCTAGCATAGGGTTTAAACAGTTAGCCGTACAGATAAAGTCGACGCATGCAGATTGCAATTCATCAATAAATTTTACAACATCACATACACAGTCGAGACCTTTATGGCCGTGTTTGTCATTACAACTCATTTATTTCACTCCTTATCGTTGAGTTTTCTTTTACATTAATAGAATATTGAAACGGGTGTAAATTGGTTACTATCCTAAGCTTGTCTTTTTGGAAATAGGCATGATTTCTTTTGAGAGGAGAGATGGGGAATTTGTTACTTAATAGTTGGTTGTTATTTGCTATATTTTCTTGCGCTGCGTTTCGGTTAACACGCCTTATTGTTTATGATAAAATTACAGCATTTTTGCGTAGGCCATTTATTGAAGAAGTGCAAATAAATGAACCGGATGGTACAGTATCCACTTATACGAAAGTAAAAGGAAAAGGAATCCAAAAATGGATTGGTGAATTGTTAAGTTGTTATTGGTGTACGGGTGTGTGGGTGAGTGCATTTTTGCTTTTGTTGTATTATTTTGTTCCGAAAGTAGCGGAACCGCTTATACTATTGTTAGCTATTGCAGGTGCTGCAGCTATTATAGAAACGATGATTAGTCGCTTTATTGAGTAAGAAAATGGGGGAACAGAGCAGAAAGGTTGTTCATATATTAGGTTGGTGAATTTATCCTACAGGGGCGTGTTATGAAAAATAATCTGTAACCACATCTATATTATACCCTTTACCCAGCATATCAAACACAACTTCAGCAACAAGGTTTGTGAAAAAAGAAATGTATAATTTTTATTTTTTTAACAATGTCATATAGTTGAAGTGTTAATGTAGCAAGGTGTTTGCAAGAAACATAGTGTGGTAAAAAAACTTATATGTTAGATATATAAAGTTTGATAAATGTTTCATAAAAATATGTAGAAGGGGATGCAGATGGATTCATATGAAAAAGATTATTTTCAATGGTTACAAGTTGGATCGTTACGTTCAGCAAAAATTGTTATCCCTTATGTTCTAGACTTCATTAAGCCTAATTCCGTTGTGGATATAGGATGTGGAGTAGGGACGTGGTTATCTGTTTTCCAAGAAAAAGGCGTTAAAGATATAGTAGGAATTGATGGTGATTACGTAGATCAGAATATGCTTCATATACCACAAAATGCTTTTATAGCACTAGATTTAACAAAGCCTATTAAGTTAAATAGGGAATTTGATTTAGTAGTATCGTTAGAGGTTGCTGAACATTTGCCTATTGAATGTGCTACAACATTTGTAGAAACATTAACATCTCTTGGATCAGTTATTCTATTTTCAGCTGCAATTCCATTTCAGGGAGGTGATAATCATTTCAATGAGCAATGGCCAGAATATTGGGCAGCTTTATTTAAGAAATATAGGTACGAAGCTATTGATTGTATAAGAAGTAAAATATGGAATAACTATGATGTAGAATGGTGGTACTCACAAAATATTTTAATGTATGTTAATGAAGATTATCTTGAAAAAGACCAGAAACTTAAAAAAGAATTTGAAAATACAAATCATTCCCAATTATCAATTGTTCACCCTGTAAAATATTTATCTAGTATAGGACAATGATGAAAACGATTCGAAATTTTAGATTGAATTTATATATGAATATTTTTTATAGGGTATATGTAACGATTTTAAAAAATTCTCCTTAATTAGATTGTAAAATACAAGGAACGATCAAAGTTTTAATATTATTTATTTTATTGGTGATTGTAACTATATAAATCCTAATTAATTTTGCGATATGGCTAGTGGATCGGATGAGCCGGGGTATCTTTTCTAGAAATATTGAGATGTTTTATAAAGGGAACGCTTGATTTTCGAACGTCTTTTCACATAGCATGAAACTAATTTACAATCACGAGTCTTTTCAGCCATCTAAAAGTGCTGCATTGAGGTTTGGGGAATATGGTGGTATATCACACTTATACTACTGTTAGCTATTGCAGGTGCTGCAGCTATTATAGAAACGGTGATTAGTCGCTTTATTGAATAAGAAAATGGGGGAACAGAGTAGAAAGGTTGTTCATATAGTAAAGTGATAGAATTATCCTGCAGAGGAGATGTTTACTATGAGAAATAATCCGCAACCCAATCCATATTATACTATTCATCCATCGTATCAAATACAACAGCAGCAACTTCAACAGCAGCTCCAGCAGCTAGGTTTTGTAAAGAAAAAGGGTTGTAATTGTGGCCAGAAAAAGAACACCTCTGATCAACAAAACCAAGGGTAAAAACACTCACGTTATCGTGAGTGTTTTTGTTTTGTATGAAAATATATGAAGTTCAAAAATTGTTGAAGTAAGAAACAGTTGCAGGTAGTTTGCTTACTGCTTTGCATCAACATCCGCTATATATTTATTTCTATAAACTTTAAGCTTTTGGCCCATACAAAGAGAATACCATTTTCATATCATGATTAATGTAAAAGGATACATTTCAGTTTAATTGGCGATAAGGAGGGATTCTATGAAACGTGATATTCAAAAAGCTGTTGAGGAAATCAAAAGTGCRGGGATGGAAGAGTTTTTACATCAAGACCCAATCTTTAATCACAAATGCACAACAGGTTGTAAACGCACAACAGGTTGTAAACGCACAACAGGTTGTAAACGCACAACAGGTTGTAAACGCACAACAGGTTGTAAACGCACAACAGGTTGTAAACGTCCACGAACAAAATGTACGCGTGTGAAAAAATGTACACGTGTGAAAAAAAATGATCATGATAAAAAATCTTGCCATCACTCATGTGGTGATGATTGTCATTCAGGCTGCCATAAGTGGCCTAACAATAAACTTGTATTCCGCCAAAAGAAAAAGTGTGATCCTTTTGGGTTTATAAAACGTTGCAAAGACTAATTGTAAGACCATGATTACAATAAAGTGAAACTTTAATAAGTGGGGGATTCATCCCCACTTATTATTAGCCTAATCAATCAAACTTGTATTGCTCATGAATCCTTTACAACTCTTCTTGTGGAGTTAGGACCTGAAATGTGTCGTATCAATCGAGGCGATGTGGCAGGATTTCTTGACATATGACAGACATAGGGAGTCAATTTATATTCCTGTTTTTTGTTTATGTTGTCACTTACATTATACAAGAGTCTGGAGTAGTACTCTTTTTATGTGTTCTCAAAACCTTTAGTACATAAGAGTTGAGAGTTATGAAATTGATTAGGATAATAGAAACGGTTGATTGATATAGCAAACTTTAATAGTAGGATAAGGCTGTGCGAGCATGCGCAAAGTCGCTTTAATAAGATATTCAAAGGAGAGAAATTTGCACATGATTAGGATATGAATGGAATAAGGAAAATATGAAGAAGTAATTCGTGGGTTTCAAACAGAAATAGAGAGCCTGTGAGTTATACATGTATTTCATATGGATAAATGAATATACATGCTAGCTATGTAGGAGATAAAGAAAAATCCCGTTATTATAATGAATTGATGGTTACATATGTTCCATATTGCTTCCATTGCTATGTAATTATAAAAAATCGGTAAATTTACTTATGAATAACTTACAGTAATGGATATGGAATGGGAAGTTAGTATTCAATTTCTATATGTTTAATAGTTTACAACAGAAGCATCACGCAAACATTGAATACCGCAAAAACAATGTAAATCAACCGTGATACAAGAAGAGGTTGCACGTAATTCAGCATGCGGAATCGTTAAGTAAGTACAGACTGGATCTGGGCTAGTGTCAGGTCCCTTCCCCACGATAACGATTAATGCACGTAATACTGCACAGCAATCCTCATCTACACTTTCTACACGGAAAATAGGAGAGCGGCAATATTTATTTGTAGAAGGAACATATGCTTCGAATGGATTTCCTGACTTTGTGAATAAAATAAATGGACGTGTGTTTGCTACTTTTGTTGTATAGTGCGGACCGAGGAGTGGAGCTTTAAATTGTGATGAATAAGAAGTGGATACACACGCTTGTAATTCATGTATGAATTTGACGACATTACATACACAGCTTTCATCAAAGTACGTATTGCTTTCGACGTTGCAATTGTAGCTCATATTGTTCACCCCTTATCTTCAAGTTTATCCCGCATTAACGGACAGTAACACTCCCACCTCAAAATTCAGCGAAAGCGAAGAAGTTAGGTGKGAGATGAACTGTCCGTAAAAGCCCGATTGGTTCAACTAATAATCAGTGGGGGATGGAGAAAACCCCCACTGATTAAAGTTTCACTTTATATCATTAGAATATGAGTCGAGCAGAGTCGATATTACGGGAGACAAAGCTGATTTCTATATAAATATAAATTGAAAAACCGACATAAAACTATTCTTTTTAGGTGGGAGAGAGCATCTAGCCATGTAGTCAGATCCTTTTCCTGCCTCATGCCAAGTTAAAACAAAGAGAGAGGGAAAGAGAGTGCAGGTAACCTTTTGTTCTTCATAGCAGGGGATTATATGTTGAAAAATTAAAATAGAGTTGTATATTTAAAGCGATAAGGATTTCAGCGGGATATTATTTGAGGAAGATATGAAAAAAATCAGCACAATGTTAAGGCGCTGATTTTTTCGGTACATCTTTTTGTGCAATATATAAAAATCTCGATACATCTAATTTTTTCCCTCTAAAAAATTGCGGAGAGGAAATGTATAGTTCTTCTTTTGCGCGCGTGATGGCGACATACATGAGCCTTCTTTCTTCTTCTAACGCCTCAGAAGTATCAGTTACGCGGTCATTCGCATCTTTTAAAGAAGACGAATGAGGCAGTATGCCGTCGCTTGCTCCAAGTAAAAAGACACATGGAAATTCCAGTCCTTTTGCATTGTGAATAGACATAAGGGACACAGCATCTTTTTGTTGCATTGTTTTTAATGCTTCCATTTCTTTTTGGCTTTGAATCGCCGTGCTTACAAATTCTAAATAGGAAGGGATATCGGTAAATCGAGTAGCCGATTCCATTAATTCTTCGAGCATTTCTTCTTGTATGTCTTTATGCATCGTAAAGGAAGAACGGTCATTGCTTTGTAAGTACTCTAAGTATTTGCCTTTACCTTTAATAATTTCTTTTAGTGCCTTCTTTGGTTCTAATTCTTTTATGAATTTAATGAAGTCAATCCGGTCATTTATTTTTTTGACTTGAAATGGTTTTAAACTCGGGTTTAGCAATAGAAAATGAAGAAGGGAAGGGAATCTTCCTTCACCGTATTTCCATTGTTCACGTTCAATAAATGAGATGCATTCATCACGGCCGATATACATCGTTGGTAATATACTTGAGAGCGATTCGATTCGAAACGGTTCATATGCGAGACGTAGATGATCGAGTACTGGCTTAATTAAAGAATGCTCATAGAACGATTGGCTTGCACCGTGTTTGATAAACGGGACTTTATGAATCGTCAGTTGATCGAGTAAAGAACGACTGACAGAATGTGTACGATACAATAAGCAAAAGTCTTTGTATTCTCGTTCGCCGCTCGCTACTTTATCTTGAATGAGTTGCAGAATTTGATTTGCCTCATCAAGAGTAGTTGCAGGGCGTGCATAAAATGGCTGTATACCTTCTTCGTGAACGGAATATAATTCTTTTTTAAAGCGTTCTTGATTCAGTTTAATGACTTCGTTTCCAAGTCCAACGATAAATGGATTAGAACGATAATTTGTATTTAGCGCAATAATGGTTGTATCATCAAATTCTTTTGGAAAGGATAAAATAATTTGATGACTTGCACCGCGCCAGCCATATATCGCTTGATCGTCATCTCCCGCGATAAATAAATTATTTCGCGGCGAAGCTAACAGTTTTACAATCTCATATTGCGCATACGATGTATCTTGAAATTCATCGACTTCAATGTAATGGAATCTATTTTGTAATTGTGTTAATAAAGGTGCGTTATTTTCAAGCATATAGAATGTTTCTAGTAAGATATCATCAAAGTCTATATATCCGTATCTTTGTTTTACATCTTCATAGCGTTCATATACTTCACGGAATTCCTGTTCAACGGGTGTTTTTGCTTGTACATCTTTGGGACGATTTAATTTGTTTTTTTCGAGTGAAATCATTGCGAGCATCGTTTCAGCGTCATAATCATCTTTTAAGCGCAATTCTTTCAAAATTTTCTTTATCATAATTTGTTTATGTTTTTCATTTGCTAAAATCTGCTGGTTGTATCCTTGGCTACGAAGTAATTTTAAAAAGACGGAATGGAATGTGCCTGCGACAACATAGCGGCTTGCAGCATGATTCATACCAGGTAAGTTTGCCACGCGGCTTCGTATTTCTTCAGCAGCTTTTTGTGTAAACGTAAGCAGTAAAATGTTGCGTGGGTGGACATTTTTTACATTGATTAAATAGCCAACGCGCGTTGTTAAAACAGATGTTTTCCCGCTTCCAGCTCCGGCTAGTGTAAGAACAGGACCTTCTGTCGTTCGCACAGCTTCTAATTGTTTTTCATTTAAATACACACCTTGCTGCTCTAGGGCGCGGAAATAAGCCGCATCGTTATCCTTCTCTACAATTAAATTGACAGAAGTTTTTGGAATATGATACGTGGCCTGTGGAGCGCTAGCGTGCGTTAATGTTTTTTGCGAAAATTTTTCTTGAGTCATACATTCACCTTCAAAACTATAGCATCAACTTTTAACTTTAGCGGAAGAAAAAGAAAATAGCAATGTAAAAAACAGGAGGGGGTACCTCCTGTTTAGAAAATCATAATTCTTTTATCATCACAACATGTGGTATATCAGCCTCTATAAATACATCAGAAACAGTTTCATATCCGAGTTTCTTATAAAAGGATTCCGCCTGCGTTTGAGCATGGAGTTTCAATTTTGGTAGCGACTCCTCTTTGGCATACGCCTCGAGTGAGTCCATAATGATTTTTCCGACTCCCTTTTTGCGATGGGAAGCGAGAACGCATATCCGTTCCATTTTCCCGATGTCATCCACAATGCGAAAGCGACCTGCTCCGACTGGAATATCCTTATCATATATAACGATGTGTTTAGAAGTTTCTTCAAATTCATCGTATTCTTCTTCAGCAGACACATGTTGTTCTTCAACAAAGACTTGTTTACGTACAGAGAATGCGTCTCTTAGCTGTTCATCTGTTTGCACGATTTGTGCTTGCAAATTAGTTGTTCCCCTTTCCAATATGGAATGTTTCATATACTGTCCATGTTTCATTTTCTAATTGATATAGAAGGTGGAAACGGTCGATTGGTTGCTCGTAATAAAAGTCTTTCATACGTAAGCGACCTAGTACATCAGCATGCTCTGCATCTGATAAATTTTGTCCAATTGTTAAGTGTGGTATAAAAGCGTACTCGCGTTCTTGCGTGAAGAATCCTTTATGCATTTCTTCGTTTAAGAATGTGAGTTCAGGTGTTTTTTCTACTTTAAAATAAATAACATTATTAACAGGTGCAAATGAGCTTACCTTTCCAACATGAAGGGTAAACGGATTTGTTTTGTTTGCAATTGTATGTAGCTCCTCGACAATCGCTTCTAATTGTTCATCTGGTGCCTCAAAGGGTGCTTTTAATGTGATATGTGGTGGAACCAATGCATAATGCGGATCGTAACGCTTACGCAATCCGTTTGCTTTATCTTGAATCATTTTTGATGGAAAAATTACAATGCCTAGTTTCATCTTTCAATTCCTCCCTTTGTAAGTCTAGTTAGATTTTGAGAAAAACAAATCTCTTTTTCTATTATATCAAATAATTCTGAATACTGCTTCCTATTATTTCATTGATAGAATATAAGAAAATGCCTTTGGTAAGTCTGTTTGCCAATATTTCCATGTATGATTTCCTTCAAATTCTTCGTAATGTGTTGTGAAGTTTTTTTCTGTAAGCAATGCATGTAATTCACGATTTGGACCTACGAAATCAGAAGTTTGTCCATCAGTGCGCTTCACATTTGTTTCTTCTGTACCAATTACATGATAAATTTCTAACGCTTGTGGATCTGTAAAATCTTTTGCAAGGTTAAGTACTGTTTCATCGACAAACGGGGACTGCATAACGACTTTACCGAATGTATGCGGATACATAAGTGCTGTCATAAAGGACACTGTACCGCCAAGGGAATCACCGATTAATACACGACCTTTTCCCATTTGATAGGTTGGATAATTTTCATCAATATATGGAACGAGTTCGTGAGCAAGAAAGCGAATATATGCTGCATTCTTTATATCGTTTGGAAAGTATTTTTCTTTACGATCGTGTACATTTTTATATGGAATACCGACAATAATTGTTCGGTCAATTTCTTCATTTTCACGAAGGCGTTCAATTACGCGGTGCGCTTTACCAAGCTGAAAATAATCTCTGCCATCTTGTGCAATGACAACGGTGTGCTTGTGCAGCGGCGTATAATTAACTGGTAAATAGACAAGAAGCGTAATGTCTTCTTGAAGTGATGTACTGTAAAATGAAAGTTCTTCTATTCTCCCGATTGCTTGAGTCATGTATGATCCCCCTAAATAAAAAATATGCTGTAGTTGCCCTGTGAGGATAGCGCAGGTAGTGAAGATGTAAGGATGCATCTACTACTGTGCTTCTCATTTTCTATTTTACCATAATGGTAAGAAGAATCTAAAAAATTAGTATTTATATGATAAAAGAAAAATCGATATAAAATCTAATCTTTAGGTGGAAGAGAGAATCCGCCATGGATAGAAGCGGTCAAATCCTTTTCCTGCCCCATGCGAAGTGAAAATAAAGAGAGGAAGTGAGTGCGGGTCACCTTCTGTTTTTCGTAGCAATGATTTATATGTTGAAAGATTAAATTGGGTTTATATATAATGAAGTGGGGATTTTTACAGAGAGAGGGGTAAAATAACTTTGAAACAAGAAAAATCAATTGCACTACCGTTAGCAGTTTCCATTATAGCTATTTCATTTGCAGCTGTTTTCGTTAAGATGTCCTCAGCACCATTTTCAATTTTAAGCATGTATCGGTTATGGATTATTGTAATCTTTATGCTTCCGATTGTTTGGAAAAAGCGTGAAGAATTTCGCGGAATTCAAAAGCGAGACTGGTATTTCTTAATAGGATCAGGCTTCTTTTTAGCACTGCATTTTCTTTTATGGTTTGCATCTYTAAAATTTACAACTGTTGCCAGCTCAACCATTATTTTAGCGCTCCAGCCAATCGTATCGCTAGTTGGAGGTTTTTTTCTGTTTAAAGAAAGAACGACTTATTCAGCGATTGCTACAATGGGGATTGCTATCCTTGGTGTAATGTGCATTGGATGGGGCGATTTAGGGTTAAGCAGAGAAGCGATATTCGGGGATATTTTATCCTTTTTAAGTGTAATTGCAGTTGTTGGTTATTTATTTATTGGGCAAACAACAGTAAAAAAAGTTTCGCACTGGATTTATAGTTTTACCGTGTTTGCATTTGCCGGGATATTCATCGCTATTTATAACGTAGTAATGAATGTGCCTTTTACAGGATATTCTACATGGGACTGGTGGATTTTCATTTTGCTTGCGATTGTACCAACTGCTTCACATATGATTAATAACTGGTTATTAAATTATGTGAATGCGACAACAATTTCAATGAGTATTTTAGGAGAACCTGTTGGGGCATCAATTCTAGCATTCTTCTTACTAGGTGAGAAGCTGAATAGTATGCAAGTTATTGGTAGCGTTCTCGTATTATGTGGTGTGTTTATTTTCTTGTTGCAACAGCAAAAACGTGTGCAGAAGGAACCAGTACAAAGTGCAGCATTTACGCAAGAGCTGTAGTGTGTTTATAGATAATTAGTAGGCTGTTAGGGGCAATCCTAGCAGCTTTTTTCTACATAAATTGAAAAAATGATATAAAAACCTTTCTTTTTGGGTGGAAGAGAGGATCCGGCCTTGTATAGAAGCGGTCAGTTCTTTTTTTAGCCTCATGCCAAGTGGAATCAAAGAGAGAAAACGAGTGAAGATCTCCTTTTTGTTGAGTAACAATAAAATTGTTTACTTACAAATAAAATCGTTACATTTACAATAAAGATGTTTAAAGACGTCAGTCATGTTATGCCATTAAAGGGCCAGATTGTGGAGAAATGGATTTACTAAATCATATAATTTATTGTAAACTGAATCCACACAATTATTTAAACGATTTATTATAAAACAAATATTTATATATACTTAAACCATTATGAGTAAAAACAATAAGGGGGGAACTAACATGACGAAGAGAAGTAAAATCAACAATGAAAAGGAGTTGTTACTAGAACAACGTGAAGAATTACTCAGAGCATTGAAAGCCCGTTTTGAGAAAAACATGAACCGCCATAAAGGTCTTGAATGGGCTAAAGTCCAAGCAAAGCTGGATGCTAATACTGAAAAACTGTGGTCGCTCAATGAAATGGAAAGAACTGGCGGTGAACCGGATGTTGTTGGTCATGATAAAGAGAAGGGCGAATACATTTTTTATGATTGTTCAGCGGAAAGTCCTAAAGGTCGCAGAAGTGTTTGTTATGATCGTGAAGGGCTAGAGTCAAGAAAAAAACATAAACCAGAAAATAACGCTATTGATATGGCAACTGCCATGGGCGTTGAACTATTAACGGAAGAACAATATCGGGCGTTGCAAAAACTTGAAAATTTCGATATGAAAACGTCGAGTTGGGTGCAAACACCCTCTGATATTAGAGAACTCGGCGGTGCCCTTTTTTGCGATTGTCGCTTCGGGCACGTCTTTGTGTATCACAATGGAGCAGAATCCTATTATGCCGCCAGGGGTTTTCGTGGTTCGCTAAGGGTTTAAATTTTGCACAGATAGCTAAATTTGAATTTGAGAACGGATCACCTAGGGAAAAGTTTTAATTTCATTCTTCAACTATCGGGCGCTATCCTTGAAAAAGGGTAGTGCTCTTTTGCGTAAAAGGGCCAGATTGTTGAATAACTCTTTATAAGGAAAATGGAGATTGTGAAGAACTGTACTTATGCCAGCGGGCAGGTTAGTTTATTAAGAACGTGATATCTCATATTAATATAAGATATTTTAGGGAAAATAAACAGATTAAATTGAAAAAAGTTGATTTTAACCATATCCATTGTGGGCTAAAAGGCATATGAGCTACTTTCGATTGGATGAACCGAGGCATCAGTTTACCACTGTATGGTAAGGTTTAGCTGTTTTTTGAACTCTTCCTAATTTAATTATAGCATTTAAAAAATGGTTAATATAGACTTTTTATTCTCATTTACTACTGCTAAAATCAATAGAACATTAATGGTTAGGAGAGATGTAGAATGAGTCCTTTGGTTCTCGGTTTTCAGGAGATAGAAGAAACACAGCTTTTGCTCGTTGGCGGAAAAGGGTTAAATTTAGGGGAATTATCAAAAATTCAAGGAATACAAGTACCAGAAGGATTTTGTATTACAACAGTAGGATATCAAAAAGCCATCGAACAAAACGAAACGTTTCAAGCATTGTTGGATCAAATAACAATGCTAAAAGTAGAGGATCGTAATCAAATTAGTGAAATCAGTAGGAAGATTCGACAAATTATTATGGAAGTAGAAATTCCTTCCGATGTTGTGAAAGCAGTTGCTGACTATCTCTCCCAGTTTGGCGATGAACATGCTTATGCAGTGCGTTCTAGTGCGACCGCTGAAGATTTGCCACATGCCTCTTTTGCTGGTCAACAAGACACTTATTTAAATATCATCGGAAAAGAAGCAATCTTGCAGCATATCAGCAAATGTTGGGCTTCCCTATTTACGGATCGAGCGGTAATATACCGAATGCAAAACAGATTTGACCACAGTCAAGTTTATTTATCCGTTATCGTCCAAAGGATGGTTTTCCCACAGGCTTCAGGGATTTTATTTACCGCTGATCCGATTACTTCTAACCGAAAGCTGCTATCAATCGATGCCAGTTTTGGACTTGRAGAAGCACTGGTCTCTGGCTTGGTATCTGCCGATTGTTATAAAGTACAGGAAGATAAAATCGTCGATAAGATGATAGCAACCAAAAAATTGGCTATCTATGCACGAAAAGAAGGCGGAACAGAAGCGCGGCAAATTGATCCTGATCAGCAAAAGACTCAAACACTTACTGAACAACAGATATTACAACTAGCACGCATAGGAAGACAGATCGAAGCTTATTTTGGTTGCCCACAAGATATCGAATGGTGTTTGGTTGATGATACATTTTATATTGTCCAGAGTCGTCCAATCACTACTTTATACCCCATCCCTGAAGTGAATGATCAAGAAAATCACGTCTATGTATCTGTTGGTCATCAACAAATGATGACCGACCCCTTGAAACCATTGGGAATGTCTTTATTCCAGTTAACATCTTTTGGACCCAGGTTTAAAGCTGGTGGAAGGTTATTTGTTGATATCACGCATAATCTGGCTTCACCTGTCAGCAGAAAAACGATAATAGATACATTGGGACAATCCGATCCGCTCATAAAAGACGCACTCATGACTATAATAGAGCGAGAAGATTTTATAAAATCGTCACCAGATGGTAAAAAAGTACCGAGTCCCAGTAAAAGCAATAAAGGTATATCATCTTCGGGTTTTCAAGCACAAATCGAAAACGATCCGACAATCGTTTCTAATTTGATTAAGAGTAGTCAAACATCGATAGAAGAGTTAAAACAAAACATCCAAACGAAATCAGGATCAGATTTATTTGATTTTATTCTAGAAGATATCCAGCAATTAAAGAAGATTTTATTTGACCCACAAAGTTTGGGTGTGATTATGGCTGCTATGGATGCTTCAACATGGATCAATGAAAAAATGAACAAGTGGTTAGGTGAAAAAAACGTAGCAGATACGCTTTCTCAATCTGTACCAAACAATATTACTTCGGAAATGGGTCTGGCGCTATTGGATGTCGCAGATGTGATTCGTCCTTATCTAGAAGTAATTGATTATTTACAACAAGTAAAAGATGATGACTTTTTGGATGAACTGGTTAAGTTTGATGGTGGACAGGAAACCCAAGACGCTATCTATGATTATCTCAGCAAATACGGAATGCGATGTACCGGAGAAATCGATATTACTAAAACTCGTTGGAGCGAAAAACCAACTACACTTGTCCCCATGATTCTTGGTAATATCAAAAACTTTGAGCCGAATGCTAGCAATCGGAAATTTGAGCAAGGGCGACAGAAAGCTTTGAAAAAAGAACAAGAGTTATTAGATCGATTGAAGCAATTACCGGATGGTGAACAAAAAGCCAAAGAAACAAAACGAATGATCGACCTAATCCGGAATTTTATCGGTTATCGGGAATATCCAAAATACGGCATGGTTAATCGCTACTTCGTTTATAAGCAGGCTTTACTGAAAGAAGCCGAACAACTCGTACAAGCCAACGTTATTCATGAAAAAGAAGATATATACTATCTCACTTTTGAAGAACTTCACGAAGTCGTACGCACAAATAAACTAGATTACCAGATCATCAGCAAACGAAAAGACGAGTACAAATTATATGAAAAACTAACTCCACCACGTGTTATCACGTCTGATGGTGAAATCATTGTAGGTGAGTACAAACGAGAAAATCTCCCAGCCGAAGCGATTGTAGGTCTACCTGTTTCTTCCGGAGTTATAGAGGGACGAGCACGTGTCATCTTAAACATGGAAGATGCTGTTCTAGAAGATGGAGATATATTAGTCACCTCCTTTACTGACCCTAGCTGGACACCATTGTTTGTATCCATAAAAGGCCTAGTCACCGAAGTTGGTGGACTGATGACCCATGGAGCAGTTATCGCACGTGAATATGGCTTACCAGCAGTTGTCGGAGTGGAAAATGCTACCAAACTGATAAAAGATGGGCAACGAATTCGCGTGCATGGAACAGAAGGGTATATCGAAGTATTTTAATTTCTGAATACGTACAGATTTAATTAGTAGCACCGCTCCAGTGGATACCAGAGCGGTGTCTCACAATCTTTCCATTGGGACAAAAAATTGAAGCCAACTTTATCGGTGGTGCAAACTTAAAACAGATACTTTTATAAAGCCTATCTCTGAAGACGTTGATGTATTATTTATCGGTGCTATGAATGAGCGCCGTAAAGCAGTTTTTGATCAGTTAAAAAAGCTTGCACCAGATTTAAATATTATTTTTAAAAGCAATGTATGGGGAATTCTCAGAAATGAACTTATAGCGAGATCCAAAATTATTTTAAACATTCATTATTATTTAACTGGTATTCTTGAAACGCCGAGGATTTCTCACGCTGTCGCGAATCATAAATTCATTATCTCTGAAACTAGTAACCCTGACGATGAAGCAAGAATTGATTATGAACAGCTCAAACTTAATTTAGCAAAGTTAAATAAAAATAAATACGTAGAAGAGAAAACTGCTTTCGTTAAATCAATTTTAGAAAAGATTTAATGTTTTTTTATTAAGTTAACAGGGGGATAAGCTGAAAAAGAAAGGACATAACATATTTTATACGACCAATATGTTATGTCTTTTATCTATCTTTTTTCAATTTAGGTCTGGATAAGCTATATTTTCTCTGAATTTTATCTACTCTTGCATGGACTTTAAGATATCAATATAATGTCTCCTAAGACTCATACCAATATCTGAACATCCTAAATCTACATTCCCCTGATTTCTTTCAACACCGTTTTATCTTCTTCTTGCAATTCTAAATCAGCTAAAAATTACATTTGATGATGACTATAAATACCTATATTTTTATGGAAATTAAAGTTTTTCGGGGGGATAAAGATGTGGCAAAATGAACAAGGATATTCCGGTGGTTATCCTTATTATCAACGTAATTGTTCCAATTCAGCTTGTTTGAATCCCTATTGTCAGTGTGGAGAAAATTGTAGGTGTGACCATAACCATCAATGTCATGGGGGAGGCAACCTTGTTTATACGCAACAGAAAGTTAATTTAAGTAATTCTATGCGTTCAGTTTGGGAACAACATGTATATTGGACTAGGATGACAATCATTAGCATAGCTTTTGGTTTACCAGATATAGACGTTGTTACCGCTCGTCTACTTCGCAATGCTGTAGATATGGGGGATTTGCTAAAACCTTATTATGGAAATGAAATAGCAACAATGTACAACAACTTAATAAGGGAACACCTGGTAATTGCTGCGGAACTTGTCAAAGCTGCAAAAGCCGGCAATCAAGAGACTGCAACGGCTGCCGAGAGAAAGTGGTACGTAAATGGAGCTGAAATTTCCCAATTTCTAAATAGAATAAATCCTTTTATTTCAAGAGAGGGATTCCAAAAAATGTTTTTCGAGCATCTGACACTTACTAAAACGGAGGCAGTACTTATGCTCCAAGGTGATTTTAAATCCAGTATTACTGTATTTGACAAAATTGAAGCAGAAGCCTTACAAATGGCGGACACAATAACGATTGCAATTGTAAAGCAGTTCCCGAAAATGTTTTACATATATATTTAATAGGGCAGAAAGGACCTCAAAAAAACCCGAATATTGCCTGAAATACCAAGTGGGAGGGAAATATAATTGGGACATGAAATGAACCATATGAATACTGTGGGTATATCGTGGCTCTTTGCCGTTGTTATCTTATTTATTTGTGCACTGCTCATTTGTCATATTATTTTTACACTCTGGAAGCAACGAAATCGTTTATACAAATTCAATGAACAATCTAATATAATCGTCCATTCACTTCCGATGTCCTTAGGAATGGTTTCTACAATGACAGTTTGTGTAGTTATTGGAGCCATTATGAGTCACCATCTAAGTACGGCCTATGTTTTAGGACTCCTGATTGGTGTTTTTGTTAGTGGTATTATCAGTTTTCCATTTCAAGATATGATCCTCATATTAAACGGGATTGTAGCAGGAGCAATGGGAGGATTAATGGGCGTAATGATTGGTATCATGATACCTCAAACCGGATTGTATATCATTGTAATACTATTAATGATATTGTTTACAGCCACTTGGGTTACCATGAATCGACGAAAGTAGGATCTGCTCCCTTATTTTTGGGTGTGAGGCAAAGATTGGGGGAGCGAAGCAAGGGGCTAACCCCTAAATATGCGTAAATTTATAAAACATTTTTATTAAAGCATTGTTCTAAAAGAAAAACGAAAGACGTATAAAATGACAATAAAGTTATTTAATGTAGTGTAGTGCTATCCTAAAGAGAAGTAAAAAATCCCTCTTGGAAATAGCACTATTTTTGTGCTGAAAATAGCTGTTTTTTACCTTTTAAAACACTTACAGGAAGTTAGTTTTTTAAGTCTTAACGGGGGCCCGCCCCATGCCCATCAACTTAACATTTTGAAGTATCCCCCAAACGAAAAAAATTGTACTGTCAAAGGTAAATATAGAATTAGAGTGCAAATTATCAAGAATTAATAATTAGTAATGTAGAAGCTTTCAAATAAAATCGGTAAAATAATAACCAAGTATTGAAATTAGAAACAGGACTGTATTAAAAAAGGAGATTCTATACTATGGAGCAAATTATTTCAAATAATAAGAACGGATCTACAGAAATATATTATAAGTTATTCTCTATGTTATCTTTCTTGACTTTTCATAAGATTACATCCATTGAAAAGAAAAAGAAAAGTCTTAAGCTTTCCCTCAAAAATGAATTGGAAAGTTTAACAAAAAATAACCCTTATAAATTATAATGCCTTTCTCAAAAATTAAACTTTACAAGAAGATTTATTTAAAAAATATTATTAAACCAATATAAATTCATATTAATTTGACCTCAAAAACGCTATTCTTTTTGTAGAAATATACAGAAAGGATGGCGTTTTTTTTGTTGTATGGATACTAATTTACATTAGGTTTTCTGATAATGTGATAATATCTCATGTTGCTTTATAAAACGAAAAAGAGACCTTAACAAAAAGATCTCTTAAAATTAGAGATTCTGTAACTCAATTAGATCTAATTCTTTTTGTCTCTTTTTTTTAAAACGTTTTCTTCCTGAAGCCCATATACTTAAAAATCCGCATAAACCAGCTATTATCATTATCCATGTAGAAAAATAATCACCTTTAGCTATTAGTAGTTTATTAAAAAAGAAGCTAATAAAACCTATGTATGCTACAGGAAGAATTCCACCTAAATAAGGGTTTTTTCGAGATGATAAAAAGATTTGAGTAACTATAATAACAATAATAACTAGTATTCCAACTACAGGACTCATAATTAAACATCCCTTTCTTTTTTATATTTTTCTATGATGATTTTAGCGATGTCTAGACTAATTCGTTCATCAATAACAAATCCCTTAATCATATTTACAAACTCTACATCATCTTCTTTACTATGTACTTCAATCTTTTTGATTAACCTATCTAATTTGGCACGTACTGTTGGATAAGAAACATCATACAAGTTAGACATATTTTTTAAAGAGCCAGAATTCAATATAAACTTTCTAATAAATTCTAAAGACTCTTTATCTAACGAGAGAACCCATGAAGGGATTTCTTCTCTTTCCATAAAAAAACACCCCCTTGCTTTAATAATATTAAACTCAACCTAAAAATTATTCAATATATAATTAAATAAAATAAAAAATATTTTAAATTTATTTGTGTTTTTAAAATCACAGATTGATGGTATATTGTATATTTCATAAAAAAAGGAGCTTTTATGCAAACAGATTATCAAGTTTTGCAGTCTTTTAGGAATAGTACCCTATGCCCACCAACCTAATCAGAATAACCTTCCCAAAAACGATATAAATAAATTTTTTTGTTATAAAAGCCACAAAATTTTCGTTTTGGGGATACTTCAAAACTTTAGCTTGATAGCGATGTGGTAGGACCCAAGGAAACAATTAATTTCCAATACATGTCTTAATGGCGTACCGCCAACATTTTAACGAAAATATACGCTAAGCAAAATTCGACATGAGAAAACGTTGATTTTACTACTCTAAGCGATATCACCAGTAGGTATTTGAGACAAATGCACTTCAATGTAAAAGGTGCTGAAAAGAGCTTAAATAGTGTCTCAAAACTCATCTTTAAATCAAATTCTCAATTCAACTCGTGTTATGGAGTTTTGAGAATCCCTTAGCGTATAAAAACGTTAAAATGTGTGTCCTACTCCTAATGCGAAAATATGATATTTCGTGACCTTACCCTCATATGCAATATTACATATAAAAATATATTGATATAAATGTAAGCGCTTACTATAATAAAAGCATAAAGATAAATCACATCTTAGCATCAACAACAGAGGAGGAAATAATATGACAATYGCAATGRCAGTTTTAAAATTTGTAGGTGGWGYRCTTCCATTCGTTCAAGAACTTTTAAAAGCATTTATGTAAGTACATTATTTAGCAATTATTTATAAAAATTATCATATCTTAATACGAAATAAGAGGAGGAAATAATATGGCAATCGCAATGGCAGTTTTATCATTCTTAGGTGGAATCATCCCATTAGTAGGAGAGCTTTTAAAAGCAGTAATGTAAGTTCATTATCCCGCAATTATTTATAAAAATTATCATACAAATGATCTGTATATCAAAGATGAATTGATTTGCAGATCATTTGTGTGAGCAAAGTCCCTTTAGCATTATGAAGGGACTTTTTTTAATTTCTACATACTTGAAGTTTCCTCACATCAACATCAAGTTAAAAGCACTTTTAAAACRTTAAAAAGTGCTTTTTATTTATTATAAATACGAATGTAAACTTTTGAATATTAGTTTACTTTCAAATTCCCGAAACCATTGCCTTCCCGTCAATTCTCCTAATATCCTCAATTTATAAAAAGAAATTATACATTCAAAAGACTATAAACAAAGGGGTTAAAAATCCCTTTGGGAATATTTAATAAAATAATGTATGAATCTATCACAAGGAAAAGAAGCTAACAATAAATTGTTAACTTCTCAGCTTAAGGAAAAATAGTATCTTTCCTTATCTTCTACTATCTAGATTGTGATTTAATATTTGTAAGATGAGCATCAAACATATCAATTATTTCAAGAAATCTATCAGCTTCACGGAAAACATGATCTGCTAATAATGGATGAATGATACTCTTTATTTTACATTGCTCAATTAAATCACGTGCCGTTTTCTTAAAATCCCGAAGAGATGTAACTGACACACGATTTTGATCTAAAAATTGATCTAAAAGAGGAACTGTTTGGGATTGTGGTTTCATAGATTCTAAGTCAATTGCTTGATACATCAATTCATCAAAATCATTGCTAAAATTCCGGGCTGTATCTACAAGCTTTCTTTCCGATGGATCAAGAAGATGACCAATAAATTTAGCATGGTCTGCCATAATCCTTAAAAAGAACACATTTTCTTTAATAATAGCATCAGGAAGGGCATCTAATTTACCTTCATTTAATTCAATTAAACGTTTTCTAAAATAATTAGCTTCCCTACTTGTATGGTCAACTAACAGTGGGAAATTATTTTGTCCTGGCAATTTACATGTGAGAATTAATCCTAGAATTTTTCGTTTAAATCCAAAAATATTAGTTGCAGCTTGTTGTACTTCTGAATTAAATCTTTTTATTTGCTCAGGATCTGTTTGATTTGTATAGGAATACGCTATTTGTTCGATATGTTCAAACAATCGATAAAATTGATTAGCCTCTTGGATTAATTGAGTATCCTCACATCTAAACCCCAATCGGAGAAAAAAAGAATGCTCCTTCATAATTCTAGACCAAAAACGAATTTCATTTAATGATCGTTCAACAAACATTACAGACGTAACACCCGTATCAGGATGTAATGAGGTTTCATCCCTATTCATTCTTAATCCCCCCAGTAAATACTAAGCTAGTTCCATTCTTATGAGTAAATATATATAAAAATACCATCAATAAAAATTCATGATGAATAATGATAAATCTCGTATACATGTAAAATTAACCTATCATTATCGATAGCCAAAAAAAAGCTCACTCCTTATCTATTTTTATATAAGGAGTGAGCTTTTCTTCTGAAGTTTCCCTGGCGCAACCTTAGCTTGATAGCAATGTGGTGGGACCCCATATAACGAAGAACGAATGTAAATAATAAAATCCCCCAACATATTAGACATATATAATATGTTGAAGAGATTTATATTAAAACATTTTATAAAATTAGGTCTTGATAAACGTGTTAGCAAGGGATTTTATTTTGGATTTGTTATAAAAGGATAAACATGAACGATACATAAATCACGAAATTTTCCTTCGGCAGTTGTTACGATTACGACAGCTCGCCCAGGATTCATTCCAGTTATGATTGCTTTGTTATCATCTGCATAAACTGCTATGACGTCATGATTCATATTTTTCCATATAAGCTCTTGGTTTGTTGCTTGAATTGGGAGTACAAAGACAGATAATTCAGCGTTTTGTCCTACTTTTATTTTTAGTTTGTTTTTTTGTATATGCACACCAATTACAGATACAACAGAAGGAGCAAGTGAGATTTGAGGTGAATTTGATTGTATGTTTGGACAAGAAGTATTTGTGATAGGTGAAAAGTTTTTTGTATTTTGGTGTCTTAGTGATGCCATCAATCGTTATTCCCCTTTCTGTATGAGTGTCGATACTCATACTATAACGAAGTAGTGTTATGATAAATTTAACGAAATATAAAGAAATTGTTAAATTCAAAGAGGAAATTGTCGAAAGGTGAGTAAAAGAAAGGAACCTCCGCTGTTATGATGAAAGCGGAGGTTCCCTAGTCTAAAAATATTATGCAATTTTCTCAAATTCCTCGAACTGCTTTTCAACTTCTTTTGAAGGTTTTGTTAGTAAACTAACAATAACAATTGCTAGTAAACTTGCTGTGAAACCTGGAATCATTTCATATAGGAAATCTTTTAAAAACTTAAATTGTGTCCACGTGATAACAGTTGCAGCACCAGCAAGCATACCAGCTAGCGCGCCCCATTTTGTCATACGTTTCCAGTATAAGCTTAGTAAAACGACAGGACCAAATGAAGAACCAAATCCAGCCCAAGCATAGCCAACAAGCGCTAGGATTGTGTCGTTTTGTTTAAATGCTAATGCACATCCAATAAGTGCAATGCCAAGAACAGCCATACGACCGACAAATACAAGCTCGCGATCAGATGCAGAACGTTTAAAGAATGTTCGATATAAGTCTTCTGTTACCGCACTTGATGTAACAAGAAGCTGAGATGAAATTGTACTCATAATCGCTGCTAAAATAGCTGCTAATAAAAATCCAGTAATGAGTGGGTGGAATAAAATTTTCCCTAGTTCTAGGAAGATTGTTTCTGGATTCGATAGCTTTAATCCTTCTTTTGAATAGTAAGCAATACCGATAAGACCAGTAAACATAGCTCCTACCACAGAGAAAATCATCCAGCTCATACCAATTCGGCGTGCGCTTTTGATTTCTTTGACAGAAGAGATGGCCATAAAGCGAACGATAATATGAGGTTGTCCAACATAACCAAGGCCCCAAGCGAATAATGAGATAATACCTAATACAGAGGTCCCCTTAAAAATATTTAAAAATGTTGGATCAATTGATTTGATCGTATCAAATGCTGGTCCAAGACCATTTACATTCATAATTGTTACGACTGGAACAAGAATAAGAGCAACTACCATAATGATTCCTTGAACGAAGTCTGTCCAGCTCACAGCTAAGAAGCCACCAAATAATGTATAGGCTACAACAACTGCTGCGACAATGAATAATCCAACATGATAATTCATGCCAAATGAATTTTGGAATAATACAGCGCCTGAAACTAATCCTGAAGCTACATAAAATGTGAAAAAGATCATAATAACAAGTCCAGAAACAAGACGTAGCATATGAGATGCATCATGGAAACGATGCTCTAAAAATTCTGGAATCGTAATAGAGTTGTTTGCAATCTCAGAGTAGGTACGTAAGCGAGGAGCGACATAGACCCAGTTTGCGTAGGCGCCGAGTGTTAGGCCAATCGCAATCCAGCTACTACTTAATCCAACGCTAAACATCGCACCTGGTAAGCCCATTAAGAGCCAACCGCTCATATCAGATGCTCCAGCACTTAATGCTGTTACTGCGGGGCCTAGTGTACGCCCGCCAAGCATATAATCTGTTAAGTTGGATGTTCGTTTATAAGCAAAATAGCCGATGACTAACATCCCGAGCATGTAAATAGAGATAGAAATTAAAACTAATATCTGCGAATTCATGTAGTTCCCCTTCCTTTTGTAATGTCTTTTGATGAACTTTGCATAATTATAATCTATCATGATTATTTCAGAAAATCCATATACAAATACGAATTTTCTGAAATGTAAGCGTTTTTTGACAATGTTTTATTTTTAGAATATATAATTTTCTGACAAAAAACCTTAATTTTAATAGAGTATTTATTATATTTACATAGAAACAGGTTGTTTTGTCAATATAATATTGAATGGAGAGATAAATAAAATTTTTTAAAAAGTATTGACTTATGAAAAAGGAAAGGAATATAATGATTTCAACTTAAAAAATGCAAGCGTTGATGAAGAAGAGTACGTATTATGAACATGTCAGAGAGCTGATGGTTGGTGCGAATCAGTATGGAATTAATATGGAATGGCCTTCGGAGCTTCCAAACCGAACCGAAAGAAGTAGGCTTTGGCGACATGATCTCATCGATACAAGAGACACGTATTATATTTTGATACGTTAAAGTGCGTTACATTTGTAACGAATTAAGGTGGCACCACGGGAGTACCCGTCCTTTCTATAGGATGAGTACTCCCTTTTTGTGTATAAAAATAAATGAGCTGAATAAACTAAATCGTTTAAGTAAGAAGAGTACGTATATTGGAGACGTTCCAGAGAGCCGGGGATAGGTGGGAGCCCGGTGCGGTGCCATATGCGGAATGGGCTTACGAGAGGTATGCTGAACCGAAAGAAGTAGGCAACCCGGGTTCCGCCGTTACAAGGATAAGGTATATATTTGTACCTGAATAAAGCGGGATGCTTCTGCATCCAATAAGAGGTGGTACCACGGTGAATTTATCGTCCTCTACATATTTCGATATGTAGAGGACTTTTTTTATTTCCAATAGTGAGGTGACAGACATGATAACGAAAGAACAATTTAATATGCAAAAGAGACAAGGAAAATCCTTTTTGGTAATTGATGAAGAAGAAGGAGATAGTGTAACGCCAATTGCTTTATATCGCCAGATGAAAGGTGAGAAAAAATTTTTACTCGAAAGCTCGCAGCTTCATCAAGATAAGGGACGTTATTCTTATTTAGGATGTGATCCATACGGAGAAATCAAAAGTGTAGGCGCGGCGGTAGAGATTACGATAAATGGTAGGACTGAAAAGATAGAAGAAAATGTATTACAAGTATTGAAAAAGACCCTTGCGCCATCGGGGGTGGAAAGTCCATTTCCATTTTGCGGAGGAGCAGTTGGATATATTGGTTATGATGTGATTCGGCAATATGAAGATATTGGAGAAGAACTGTTCGACCCGATAAATATTCCAGAAGTTCATGTATTACTGTACCGCGCGTTTATTGTATACGATCATTTACGTCAAAAATTATCGTTTGTATATGTATACAGAGAAGATGATACAGACTCTTTTGAAGAAGTGTATGAGAGATTACAGGCATATAAACAAGACGTCTTACATGGAAAAGAAGAACAAGTGACAGAAATGCAGCCTTCCTTATCCTTTACTTCTTCTATAACAGAAGAAAAGTTTTGCGACATGGTGGAGAAGGCAAAAGAATACATTCGAGCTGGTGATATTTTTCAAGTTGTGTTATCTCAGCGTCTGCAAAGTGAATTTATAGGCGATTTATTTGAACTATATCGCAAACTTCGGATTGCAAATCCATCACCGTATATGTTTTATATTGATTTCCGAGATTATGTTGTACTTGGTTCCTCACCGGAAAGTTTACTTTCTGTACGAGATGAAAAAGTGATGACAAATCCAATCGCAGGAACAAGACCACGTGGAAAAACAAAAGGAGAGGATGAAGAGATAGCGAAAGAACTCTTAGCAAATGAAAAAGAGCGTGCAGAACATATGATGCTTGTAGATTTAGGGCGAAATGATATCGGGCGGGTGAGCGAAGTCGGCTCTGTGGGGCTAGATAAGTATATGCAAGTAGAGAAGTACTCACATGTGATGCATATTGTATCTGAAGTTTACGGAACATTGCGAAAACGAATGGATTGTTTTGACGCATTAGCGTATTGTTTGCCGGCTGGTACTGTATCTGGAGCACCGAAAATTAGGGCGATGGAAATTATAAATGGATTAGAAACTGAAAAAAGAAATGTGTACGCCGGTGCGGTAGGATATATAGCTTTTTCTGGAAACCTTGATATGGCGCTTGCGATTCGCACAATGGTTGTCAAAGACCAGAAAGCATATGTGCAGGCGGGAGCTGGCATTGTCTATGATTCAGATCCAATTGCTGAATATGAGGAGACGTTAAATAAAGCGAAGGCGCTTTTGGAGGTAATGAAATGATTGTACTCATCGATAACTATGACTCATTCACTTATAACTTGTATCAATTGTTAGGGGCATATGAGGAAGAGATTGTTGTCCTGCGAAATGATAAAGTGACGATTCAAGAACTCGAAGAAATGAAACCAAAAGCAATTATTCTTTCTCCAGGACCTGGAAAACCAGAGGATGCAGGGATTTGCATCCAGGTAATTCAACATTTTTATAAACAAATTCCGATTCTTGGCATTTGCCTCGGACACCAAGCGATTGTTTCAGCATTTGGCGGGGAAATTGTGGGGGCGAAGCACATTAAACACGGAAAAACATCACGTGTAAAACATAATGGTACGTCAATATTTTCATATGTTACACAGCCGTTCACTGCGATGCGCTATCATTCACTCGTAGCGGCGAAGCATACGATTCCAAAATGTTTTGATGTATTAGCAACAGCGATGGATGATGGGGAAATCATGGCGGTTCGCCATAACTATTATCCACTCTTCGGATTGCAGTTTCATCCAGAGTCAATTGCGACGGAAGAGGGCGGGAAATTAATCCGTGCATTTTTATCCAGTGTGAAAGAGGAGGAGCGAGTATGAATAGTTATCTTCGGAAATTAGTTGAAGGACAAGATTTAACGGAACAGGAAATGTATGAAGCAGGCCTTGCACTCTTAAGTGAAGATATATTAGAAAGTGAAATTGCAGCTTTTTTAGCATTGTTAAAGGCAAAGGGCGAAACTTCGGATGAAATATATGGTCTCGTTCGTGCTCTTCGGGAAAAGGCATTACCATTTGCAAGTCATATAAAAGGAGCAATGGACAATTGTGGAACCGGCGGAGACGGTGCACAAACATTCAACATTAGTACAACATCTGCTTTCGTACTTGCCGGGGCTGGCGTAAAGGTGGCGAAACATGGGAATCGCGCGGTTTCTAGTAAAACAGGGAGTGCGGATTTATTAGAAGAGCTTGGTGTCAATATTGCATGTACACCAAAAGAAATTGATTATTTATTAGAAAAAGTCGGCATTGCTTTTCTATTTGCACCAGCTATGCATCCAGCACTTAAACGCATTATGAAAATAAGAAAAGAGCTAAATGTACCGACCATTTTTAATCTAATTGGCCCTCTTACAAATCCGATTGATTTAGAAACGCAGTTTGTTGGTATATACAAACGAGATATGTTGTTGCCAGTAGCAGAGGTATTGCGAAAGCTTGGTAGAAAACAAGCGCTCGTTGTAAATGGAAGTGGATTTTTAGATGAAGCATCTCTGCAAGGGGAAAATCATGTAGTGATTTTAAAAGATAACAAAATTATAGAAGAGAGTATTATTCCCGAAGAATATGGATTTTCTCGTGTGAGCAATGAAGAAATACGAGGCGGGAATGCAAAAGAAAATGCGAATATTACACTGCAAGTACTAGAGGGGAAAAAGAGTGTATACCGTGATACGGTTCTACTCAATGCAGGTCTTGCACTTTTTGCAAGTGGAAAAGCAGGGACAATGCAAGAAGGAATTCATATTGCGGCTCAAAGCATAGATTCTGGAAAAGCGTTATCGAAATTGAATCTATTAATTAGTGCAAGTAATAAAAGATTGGAGAAGGTGAACTAAATGGAAACCATTTTAGACAAGATTGTTGAGCAGAAGAAAAAAGAGGTAGAAGCGCTGCACGAAACATATACGCCGGTGAAGAAACAACGGAAGTCACACTCTCTTGTAGAGGCACTGCAAAACTTCACTGTCATTGCTGAAGTGAAGCGAGCTTCTCCATCTAAAGGAGATATTCATTTACATGTAGACGTACCGAAACAAGTGAAAATGTATGAAGAGTGTGGTGCCGGAGCAGTTTCTGTTTTAACGGATGAACAGTTTTTTAAAGGATCTTTTCAAGATTTAGAAACAGCACGAGCAAATAGTAATATTCCACTTCTATGTAAAGATTTTATTATCGATACGATTCAAATTGACCGGGCGTACGAAGCGGGAGCGGATCTCATTTTACTTATCGTTGCTGCACTACCAGAGCAAAAGTTACAAGAGTTATATGCATACGTGCAAAAAGTAGGATTAGAGGCAATTGTAGAAGTCCACAATGAGGGAGAATTAGAGGTAGCGTTAGCACTAAACCCTCATGTGATAGGAATCAACAATCGTAATTTGAAAACTTTTGAAGTGGATTTGAGTACGACAGAAAATCTAGGGAAACGATTGAATGAAGAAAATATGCTTTGGATTAGTGAGAGTGGTATTCATACGGAAGAAGATATCGTACGTGTGAAGCAGGCTGGTGCAAAAGGAATTCTTGTTGGGGAAGTGCTGATGACTGCACCTTCTGTTAGAGACTTCTTCCAATCGCTGAAGGTGATAACATGAAAGTGAAGATTTGCGGCATTACCGATGTAGAAACAGCAAAGAAAGCGTGTGAATATGGCGCAGATGCGATTGGATTTGTGTTTACGAAAAGCAAAAGGGAAATTGCGCCTGAAAAGGCAAGACAGATTATTGGTGAGCTTCCAGCTAATGTAATGAAAGTTGGTGTTTTTGTAAATGAATCGGTAGAGGTCATTCAGAAAATCGTAAATGATTGTGGTTTAACACATGTACAACTGCATGGGGATGAAGGAAATCATCATATTAGAAGATTGAATATTCCGTCTATAAAAGCGATTGGTGTACATTCGAGCGAAGATATAAAACAAGCAACAAATTATGAAGCTGATTTTATCTTATTTGATAGTCCGAAAGACAAATTTCATGGTGGAAACGGAAAAACATTTTCATGGCAGTTACTAGAGCGTATGCCAAATACAGTTCGTAAAAAGTGCATATTAGCTGGTGGATTACATCTTGGAAATATTACAGAAGCAATTGAAACTGTTAAGCCATATATGGTGGATGTCAGCAGTGGAGTGGAAACGGATGGAAAGAAAGATAGCGAAAAAATAAAACAATTTATTATAAAAGCGAAGGAGTGTTAAATATGCAATATGCATATCCAGATGAAAAAGGTCACTACGGTATATACGGAGGACGTTACGTTCCAGAAACACTTATGCAGTCCGTTTTAGAATTAGAGGAAGCATATAAAGAAGCGATGCAAGATGAAGCATTTCAACAAGAATTAGAGCATTATTTACAAACGTATGTTGGAAGGGAGACACCGCTTTATTTTGCTGGAAATCTCACAAAGTATTGCAAAGGAGCAAAAATTTATTTAAAGCGTGAAGATTTAAACCATACAGGAGCCCATAAAATTAATAATACAATTGGGCAAGCGCTTCTTGCAGTACGAATGGGAAAGAAAAAGGTTGTAGCTGAAACAGGAGCTGGACAGCACGGGGTTGCAACGGCGACGGTATGTGCCTTACTCGGTTTAGAGTGCGTCATTTTTATGGGAGAAGAAGATGTAAAACGTCAAAAGTTAAACGTCTTCAGAATGGAACTATTAGGAGCGAAAGTGGAAAGCGTTGCAGCAGGTAGTGGAACGTTAAAAGATGCAGTAAACGAAGCGCTTCGCTACTGGGTTGCACATGTGCACGATACGCACTATGTGATGGGATCTGTCCTTGGACCGCATCCATTCCCGCAAATTGTACGTGATTTCCAAAGTGTAATCGGGAAAGAAACGAAGAAGCAATATGAAGCGTTAGAAGGGAAATTACCAGAAGCGGTTGTTGCTTGCATCGGCGGTGGTAGCAATGCGATGGGCATGTTTTATCCGTTTGTACACGATGAAGAAGTTTCTCTTTACGGCGTAGAAGCAGCAGGTAAAGGGGTTCATACAGAGAAGCACGCAGCAACATTAACGAAAGGAAGCGTTGGCGTCTTACATGGTTCTATGATGTATCTCCTCCAAAATGAAGAAGGGCAAATTCAAGAGGCACACTCCATTTCAGCAGGGCTCGATTATCCTGGAGTTGGACCAGAACATAGCTTGCTAAAAGATATTGGCCGTGTTTCCTACCACTCAATTACAGATGACGAAGCGCTGGCTGCATTTCAGTTACTAACGAAAAAAGAAGGAATTATTCCAGCATTAGAAAGTTCCCATGCAGTGGCGTATGCATTAAAACTCGCACCTACAATGAAGCAAGATGAAGGGCTTGTTATTTGTTTATCAGGTCGTGGTGATAAAGATGTGGAAAGTATAAAACGTTATATGGAAGAGGTGTAAACGATGGGAGTAGAAAGAATTACAGTGGCATTTCAAAATGGAAAAAAAGCATTTATCCCTTATATAATGGCGGGAGATGGCGGCTTACAAAAGTTAAAAGAGCAAATTCGTTTTCTAGATGAAGCAGGAGCGAGTATTGTTGAAATTGGTATCCCTTTTTCTGATCCAGTTGCAGATGGACCAACAATTCAAAGGGCAGGAAAACGAGCATTAGATAGTGGAACAACGCTCGGAGGAATCTTTCAAGCATTAGCGGAAGTAAGACAAGAAGTAACCATTCCATTTGTACTTATGACCTACTTAAATCCAATTTTAGCATTTGGCAAAGAACGGTTTACTCAAAGTTGTCTGGAAGCTGGTGTTGATGGCATTATCGTTCCGGACTTGCCGTATGAAGAACAGAATATTATTGCACCCCTCCTTCGGGATGCAAATATTGCTCTTATTCCACTTGTTACCGTAACGAGTCCGGTTGAACGGATTGAAAAAATTACGAGTGAATCGCAAGGGTTTGTCTATGCGGTAACGGTAGCGGGGGTCACTGGGGTTAGACGTAACTTTAAGCAAGAAATTCATAGTTACTTAGAAAAAGTAAAAGCACATGTACATCTTCCAGTAGTTGCTGGATTTGGAATATCAACAACTAATCAAATAGAAGAGATGATTACTGTATGTGATGGAGTGGTTGTGGGAAGTAAGGTAATTGAGTTGTTAGAAAAAGAAAAAGAAGAGGAAATTTGTGAACTGATTGCTGCAGTGAAATAAGAAGAAGAGGCTGCCTGTTAAGGGGGCCTCTATATTATATGAGCAAGTTTCAAACCATTAAGGCCTTTCACATCAGTGGGGGGGTTCTTCATCTCCCACTAATTATTAGTTGAGCGAATTGGCTTTTACGGACAGTTGATTCCCAAACTAATATGAAAACATCAAGAATGATTGACGTAAACCAAAGGTGTTGTTAAAATTGTTACTGGAATTAATGTGAAATATTTCACAAATTGTAGTTTTAAATGTGAAAACATTCACAAATGTTGAGGTTGTTTCTTAAAAATATTTTTAAAAGGAGTTATACGTCATGAAAAGAATCGTAACACTAAGTACTCGTAAACTGACAGATACAGTAAAACATGGTGGTTGTGGTGCATGTCAAACATCTTGCCAATCAGCTTGCAAGACGTCTTGCGGAGTTGCAAATCAAAAATGTGAAAACATAATGAACAGATAGAAAATGAGAAACGTACCGCCCAACTGCTTCCCAGATGGGCGGCCATTTTTATCCCGCATGAACAAGAAGTAAAAGCCCCATTAACGGAAGCTTTACTTTATAGATAAAAGGAGTTTGATTATTAAATATGATTCATCAATATAAATTAAACGGATACAACATCGTACTCGATACCTACAGTGGATCAGTACATGTTGTTGACGACCTCGCTTATGAAATCATCACGCTTTATGAGACTACTGTTGCAGAAGAAATCATAACAATGATGCTAGAAAAATACGTACATGATTCCGATATCTCTGAGAAGGACATTCGAGAAACCATTGCAGATATCGAAGAGCTAAAAAATGATGGGAAACTCTTTGCTGAGGATGAATATAAGAGTCTCTCAATTGATTTAAGAAATCGCCAAACTTATGTAAAGGCCCTCTGCCTCAATGTTGCACATACATGTAACTTATCATGCGAATACTGCTTCGCCAGCCAAGGAAAATACAATGGAAGCAGAGCGATTATGAGTTATGAAGTTGGCAAAAGAGCTATCGATTACCTATTGGAAAACTCCGGTCATCACCGAAATCTCGACATCGACTTCTTCGGGGGAGAGCCGCTCATGGCCTGGAAAGTTGTAAAACGGATTGTCGCTTACGCAAGAAGTAAAGAAAAAGAGTACAAAAAAACGTTTCGCTTTACCTTTACTACAAATGGCATGTTGCTAAACGATGAAATCACTGATTTTTTGAATAAAGAAATGTACAATGTCGTATTGAGTCTTGATGGAAGAAAAGAAGTCCACGATCACCTTCGTAAAACAGTAACTGGAAAGGGGAGCTATGATTATATCGTTCCGAAGTTCCAAGAATTCGTCAAAAAGCGTGGAGATAAAGAATACTATGTGCGTGGAACTTATACTCATAACAACGTTGACTTCACCAATGACATTTTTCATATCGCAGATCTTGGTTTTGACAAGCTCTCGATGGAACCGGTCATTTGTAATCCGCGGGAACCATATGCACTCACCGAAAAGGACCTTCCAGATATTTATAACCAGTACGAAATTCTCGCCAAGGAAATGCTAAAGCGTGAGGAAGAAGGTAATGGATTCACTTTCTACCATTACATGCTTGACCTCTCAGAAGGTCCTTGCATCCAAAAGAGAATTTCTGGCTGCGGCTCAGGAACCGAATATTTCGCTGTCACACCATGGGGCGAGTTCTTCCCTTGCCACCAGTTCATCGGGGATAACGAATACAGTATGGGAAACATTTGGGATGGGATTACAAAACAAGAGATGCAATGTCAATTTAAAGAGAGCAGTTGCTACTCGAAGCCAGAATGTCAGGACTGCTGGGCGAAACTTTACTGCAGTGGTGGTTGCCCTGCCAACGCATTGCACGCAACCGGCTCCATCAATGGAATCTACGATTTTAGCTGTGACATCTTCCGTAAGAGAGTAGAATGTTCCATGATGGTTAAAGTAGCAGAATCCATGAGAACTATGAAAAAAAACAAACAAGCCGTGGCACATTGAACTACCTCCACCTACCTCTACACGAGCTTTGAGGTGGGGGATTCTCCTGTTTCGGCCCTAGCAAAAACAGTTCCCCTCGTTCAACAAAGAGGATACAACGATATAGAAGTTCCGTAGTGTCCCTGAGACGACCCATTCGGTCTTCCTAGGAAAACAAAATAGGTACAGCTACTTTGTTCTTATATCGAGGCGTAGAACACCTTGTCATGCATCCAGTTCCTAGACTTGTTATCTGCTCTGGTAATAAGCGTAAGAGACTGTGACAAGGTGCTCTTTTTTCTTTATGTAAATCATTTTGCTAGTTTTTTCTTCTCACTTTCAAATAAGTCTAATCGCTCGATTTGTAACCCTTCTTTCGGTTGATTCACATCATATAACTGATAGAAATGAGGCGTACGAATATCCAATCGATTGTTTAATTGATGCCAATGGCTCCAGTGGTGCGCCTCTTTCTTTGGAATATAAGACTGCAGCACCTGGGGCACTTTCTCTTTATATCCTAACCCTCGGCGTCCAATCGTGAAAGCTGCGGATTGATGAATAGAGATACCGAATTTCCGCATATACTTCATTTTCCCTGCAATCGAAGTGTAGGCGGGATTCACTTGAAAGACAGCCACGCCCATTTTATCTGCACGACTGAGAATTGCATTTGTCATCTTCTCATACGCAAACATACTCTTCATTCGATTCGCTCGTTTCCTCTCTTTGATTCATTTCTGAAATCAGCTGCCAAAATTGTTCTTTGTTCATATCTAAAACCCCTTTTGAGAAATATAGTATTTCTTGTAGTGTATCGTTTTTTCGATCATTTACTTGATAAAGAATAGTAAAAAACTGCTGTAAAATGAATTGAATATTCCGTCAACTGTTATATAATAGTTACAATTGTATCTTATAAGAAACGAGATGATGGTATGGCTGTATTGTTAGCCCTTATTCCGATTATGATGATTTTTATTTGTTTATTTGTATTTAAGCAAACATCACTTAAAGCATCGTTAATTTCCTATATTGTATGCGGTGGAATCGTTTTACTAACACCGATATTTCGCTTGCAAATAGGTGAGGTGATGCATGCGACATTTAAGGGCGGACTAATTTGTTTTATTGTAGGCTATGTTTTGTTTTTTGGTATTTTTTTATTTCACCTGATGAACAAAATGGGGTATATCAATCAAGTCGCGCGATTTATGGAACAAGTTACACATGATCGATTATTACAAATGCTCTTGATGTGTTTTGGGATTTGTCCACTTATCGAATCAGTGAGCGGATTTGGAATTGGTTTTATGGTAGCGGCTCCTATTTTTCTCTCGCTAGGTTATAAGCCATTTCAAGCAGTTTTATTATCGTTTATCGGTTTATTGGCGAGTTCCTGGGGAGCAATGGCAACAGGAACGATTATTGGATCACAGCTTATCAACATGCCATTAGTAAACTTAGGATCTCGTACAGCATTATTAAGTATTCCGATATTCGCATACTTTGTCATACTTTCTTTGTATGTAGTTGGCGGCTGGCAAGCAGTGAAGGGAAAATGGAAGGAAGGGTTCGGTTTTTTTCTCTTATTTTCTATATCAATCTATCTTTCTAATGCATACGTAAGTGTTGAACTAGCTGGGATTTTAAGTTCGATTGTAACAATTACATTTGGCTTTCTTATCATTAAAATAACAATGAGGCAAGGGAAGGAGATGTTATCAGAACATGCGGCAACTGTAGAACGAGAAGCCTCTATTTTAAAAATTATAAGTCCTTATTTATTTTTAACGGTTTGTATCTTACTATCTCGTCTCATTCCGTCTCTACATCATACGCTACAATCTTATGCAGTTCTCGACTTACCATCATATTCTTACAAACTAGAACTATTGTATTCACCAGGTTTTTGGCTTGGTGTTACGTGTTTATTTGCCATCATTTTCTTTCGAATTCCATCTACTATAATAAAACAATCTTTATCTCAAACGATCAAACAATGGGTACCGTTTGCAATTACAACGACAATGTTTATTGCGATTTCAGAATTAATGGGTGCAGCGGGTATGCACACATTATTAGCGGACGCAGCAGGGCAAACATTTGGAACATTATTTGTCTTTGTAGCACCTTTCATCGGTGGAATTGGTGGCTTTCTGACGGGAAGTAACGCAGGATCAAATGCGATGTTTATTAAACTACAAATGCAGACAGCGCAGAATGTAGGACTTCCGTGGCAATATGTTACAACCCTTCAAAATACAGCTTCTTCTGTAGCGACAATTGCTTGCCCATCACGGATTACACTCGGGGCCTATTTATGTAATATCCTGTATCGTGAGAATGAATTGTTAAAGAAGACAACGCTTATGATTTTTGGAGCGGTGTTGATTGTGGTGGTGGAGGTTGCCGGGTGGTATGTATTACAATGAGAAGTTTGAAAGAAAATCCTCTATTCTAGAAGGATTTTCTTTTGCTTTAGGGTAATTTGTAAAGTAGTAAGAGCTTTAAGTCAATGAATAGGAGATGATCCCATGCCCTTAAAAAACTACGGAGTCCTAAAAGGTACAGCACTACAATCTATGATTGGAAAAGGGAAGACACCTCATTATCAAGTTCATTTGCAAGGGGAGGCTGAAGTAGAGTATCGGATCGCAATCAATGTAAAATCACAAAGTTATCCATCAGAAGTTTTATATTTTGCAAGTGAAAATATTAGATCGGAAGCAATTACAATTTTACCGACATTACCATTTGGTTTTACGGAAATAAAAAATAATGAGCCGAGAATTGCGTTAGATTATGTGCGAGGACAATTATTCGATTCGAAGGAGATGATCCCTCTGCCACCTGAAAAGTCAGGACAGGATAATGATTTAAATGAAAAAATGGAACACTATATAAAACGAGCAATAGAGGAAAAGGCAATTATTTATGCGTTTGGAGAACGATGGGGACCGGAAGATAATGCGCCTGATCGATATTTTCATTTTAAACCTGGTAACGGCATACATGATATTCATATGAATCAAGGAAATGTGGAGAAATGGAAGAATGATGATGGTACATGGCAAGACGGTGGGATATTAATCCACTTTGAGAAAAAGCAGCAATGGGCAGGAATTTTTCTTGCGTTTCAATCGCAGTCTTGGTGTACGGATGAAGAGGGACATGCACGTGTTCCTGTGGAGCATTGCAATTATAAGACGAAGAATTAATTAAAACAGCTAGTTCATTTCGAACTAGCTGTTTTAATTTTGTAGCAAATAAAGCTGATGAATACAGCGATACATGAAAATAGTATGGCTATGCTAGAGAAAGCGAGTAAGTACGTATTGTATTTCACTACATTTCCTATTAGCTGATTACTGTCATAATGAAAAAGCCTTGCTATGCTATTAAACAGAAATAGGAGAAGGAACATAGTGATGATTCCATCTAATGAGCCCTCTATATCTGGTTTGCTCAAGGCAATATGTGTAGAGATACAAATTGCGATGAAAAGAAAAAGCCAAAACAAAGGATTAAATAAGTTGCTAACTGTAAAAAGGCTTTTTAATAAAAGTATGGATGATAAGAAAATATTTTGCAGCGTGTCGATATTGATAGAAGCAGCTTGAGCATTTGTTTTAAGAGCATTTATAAATAAGGAATAAGACTGTGGTACGAAATAATACATAGAGATTACTAATGTAATCATTCCTGAAAAAATAGGAGCAATTCCGATGAAAAAATTCCCTATTCTTTGATATATACTTCTTTGATTATATTGGTGCCTTACATACCCCAAATAGCCGTTATTTGTATTGGTTGGGAACAGTTGGATTGCTATAATCTGATGCCTGAATAATAAACACATAAAAGCGTGCCCAAATTCATGAATAGGAACACCAATCCACGCTGTTAAAAGGAAACCTTTTCTACCAAAAGCTCTCATCCAATATGTTCGTGTAAGAGATTCTAAATAACCTAATACAAAACCAACCAAAATGATGATACCGATTAAAGAAAATAATTGTATCAAACTTGTAAGGAGTATATGAAAAATTGAGTATGCTAGTTCCATAATTTTCGTCCAATCTATTTATTTTATCCCGTAAAAGCCCGATGCGTTCAACTAATAATCAGTGGGGAATGAAGAAAACCCCCACTAATTAAAGTTTCACTTTATCAATTTAGGTTTTCGGTATTTTTTATAATAACATTTTGTTAGCAGATTACCAGAATATATATGGTGGAAAAGTATAGAATATATAACTTTTTCTTGTAGTCATGTTTCCTCTCCTCGTACATATATTGAATCTGTAACGGCTTGAAGATACATGCAAGGGAGATGATAGGATGACATGTCCAGAGTGCAAAGCTGAGCATACAAGTGAAGCGAAATTTTGTGGTAATTGTGGGCATTCACTTACAGAGCAAGTTGTAGAACATCATGCAGAACAAGGGGAACAGCAGTTGTCCCAACCAGCACCTGTCCAGGAGAATCGTTCGAATGAAACGGTAGAGCAGGCGAAACAATTTGCGAGTGGATATTTTCAGTTTTTTAAGAATGCATTAAAATCTCCGGCCGCAATTATGAAAAGTGGACATATTGAGGTAAGGAATGGGATTACAAGTCTTGTTCTCATTTGTTTTTTATTTGCTTGTATGTTTTATCGGATGATGAGTGCGACTGCATTAATTGCAACGGGTATTATAGGAGGCGCTGGATTTGCACCTGAAGCAACCCCTTCTTTTTTTGGAGAATCTGTTAAAGTCTTTTTCTATTTCTTAATTTTATTTCTTTTTATTGGATTTATCATTTTTGTAAGTGGAAAACTCATGAAATCATCTTTTTCTTTTTTAGAAACGCTAGGGGGGTGGGGGACAGTATCGACACCAGCTGTCGCTGTCCTTGTTATTGCACTCTTATTTAGTTTTTTATTAATTTTTCTACTACCGTTATTTATAAGCCTTGCTGTGATATGTATGAGTGTTTGCACAATTGTTTCAATATTAAAGTTAGACAGAGGTGGATTAGATCCAGTATATACACTTATTATCGCAAATATTTTGATTTCAATTGCGAGCTGGATTGTGCTTTGGTCTTATATAAAAACAATACTTGATACCTTAACTGGAGGTTTAACAAACTTCTAATGAAAAGGTGGAGGAATGGATGAACGTTTGTGCAAAATGTGGTTCACAGTTAATGGATGGCGTGGGATTTTGTCAAAGGTGTGGGGCTAGAAGGGATGAGCATCGGCGAGTAGGGAACGAAAAGGAACCACAGATACGAAAGAAAATAAGCAAGGGGAAGAAAATATGGACTGGGGTTGTCATTCTTTTTATTGTTGGTTTTGGCGGAGCATATCTGTATGGAACAAAGTATTATTCTGCACAAGCACAAATTGATAGAATGGTTACGATTTTACAAGACAGAGATACGGAAAAACTAATTGATATTGTTACAACAGATGACCCGCAATTTGTAGTAGATAAAGAGAGTGTAAGACCGTTGTTTTCGTATATAAAAGAATATCCGTCCTATGTTAATGATTTAAAAGCTTCTATACAACAGCAAAAGAAGAAGCAAAATGATGTAGAAAAAGTAGATTTTGTATTAACGAAGGATGGAAAATACCTCTTTCTATTTGATCGATATAAATTGAAAGCAAAAACCTATTATGCAACGCTCCTTACGAATGAAAAAGATGCATTGTTAAAAATAAATGGAAAAGATTTAGATAAGACAACTGATAAAATGTTTGAAAAGCAATATGGACCATTTTTCCCAGGTATTCAAACGTTTCAATCAGAGTTTAAAAATGATTATGTGAAGCTAGCGCGTGAAGAAAAGGTTGTACTTATGAAACAAAATCAAAATAATGTAACAGTTGACTTATCGTTAAAAGGTCACTACATTACCATTCAAACAAATGTAGCGGGAGCAACATTATATGCCAATCAGAAATCGATTACGACATTGGTGGGGGAAGAATTTAAGTGGGGACCAGTAGCTACAGATGGAAGCGTCTCTATTTATTTAGAAAAAGAAGGTGCAAATGGAAAAGAACAAACAAAGGTGGAAAATATATCGACAAGTCAATATTATACACTTTCGTTTCAGAAGAAGCCTGAAAAACAAGAAACATCTTCTTCTCCATCAACTGTGACAACAAAATATGTATATAACGGATTTTTCTTTCCTGATAGTCATATTCGTAAGTTAACAAGTGTAGAGCTGCAGTCCCTAACAAAAGAACAATTGCGGATCGCGAGAAATGAAATATATGCTCGGCATGGGCATGTTTTTCAAACGAAAGATATACAATCATACTTTTTAAAGCAGTCGTGGTATCGTGAAAATCCATATTATACAGGAGAGTTGAATGATGTGGAGACGTATAATGTTGAGCTTATAAAGTCAAAGGAGTAGGCATTATCACTTTTTATGTTGTAGAGATGAAAGGTACATCAACGATCATGGTGGTGTACCTTTTTTATTTATCCCGCTATTCGCGGGCAGTAAGACCCCCACCTCAAGATTTAGGAAGAAACGAGGAAGATAGGTGGGACTAACTGCCCGTAAAAGCCCGATTGGTGAGGGCTAATAATCAGTGGTGGATGAAGAAAACCCCCACTGATTAAAGTTTCACTTTATGTGTTTGCATTTCATGTTACAAATCCTTTTATGTGTCATGGTAATGATTACCTTATTCTGGTTGAAAAATATAGAAGAATTTAAAGGGAAGATTACCTTTTTGTTATTTCTGTAATGGCATGAGGGAAGTTCTAGCTGGTTCGCGAGAAAAAAAGATATGAAAGAGAAAGTTGACTCTACTTGCTCTGCCAGTTGTACTAGCCTGGACATCGGATAAAGAACTGGAAGAAAGTATGGCTTCCGAATTCGGTGGAACTGTAATCTCCAGTCTACTGTTTAATTTTTTTGATGTTACAACTGTTATTGTGTCGTAAGAGAGGTTGATAATCTTTAGAATACCAAGTGGATAGACAGCATCGTCAGGCTGAGAGGTGGATGCAAATAGGGTAGATTTCCAAATTTCTTGAAAAAAGGTATCGCTATCAGCCGACCAAGTCTGTGCACCGTAAAGTGTTGCACTAATACTGAATTCCTGTTCAAGTGATTGGACAACTTTTGGTTCAGCAGGAGTAGAGATAAGAAAATTACTGCACATTGATTCTTTTCACCTACTTTCCATTGCGATTGTTATAGCATATTAATAATTAGGTTTATGGGACACGACGCTTTACCTATAGTGTTCAAAGGGTGTTTAAAAATATATGAATACAAATTGAAAAACTGACAGAAAACCATTCTTTTTAGGTGGGAGAGAGCGTCGGGCCAAGCATAGAAGCGGTCAGATCCTTTTTGAGCCCCATGCCAAGTGAAAACAAAGGGAGAAAATGAGTGCAAGGCTCTTTTTGTATGCATAGCCGCGACTTATATGTTGGAAAATCAAAATGTATATACAAAGGTATGCGTTGTTATGTTTGGACGGAATGGTTTTATTTGTAAACAAGATGGAGAAAACATATACTTTGTATAAGCTACTTATAGAAAAAAGGATTTATTTACAGTGAATCTGGAGAATGTAAACGATAGAGACTGTACAAAGGAGTGGTTTAGTGAACTATGTAATCATTGGCGGAGATGCAGCTGGCATGAGTGCAGCAATGCAAATTATTAGAAATGATAAAGAAGCAAAAGTTGTAACGTTAGAAAAAGGTGAAATATATTCATATGCGCAGTGTGGACTTCCGTACGTTATTAGCGGTATAATTGCTTCTACTAAAAAATTAATTGCACGAGACATTAGCACATTTCGTGATAAGTATGGAATTGATGCGAAAACATACCATGAAGTAACGAAAATTGATACTGAAAACAAAATTGTGCATGGTATACATACAAGTGAAAACGAGGCATTTCAATATAAATATGATCGCTTGCTAATTGCGACAGGAGTTAGACCTGTTATGCCGGACTGGGAAGGAAACAACCTGCAAGGTGTCCATCTTTTAAAAACAATTCCGGATGCTCATAGAATATTGGAGACGTTACAGGAACAGAATGTTGAGCAAGTAACAATTATTGGCGGCGGGGCAATTGGCCTTGAAATGGCTGAAACATTTGTAGAGCTTGGGAAAAAGGTGCGAATGATTGAGCGAAATGAACATGTTGGCACAATTTATGATGCTGATATGGCAGCATATATACATGAAGAAGCAGCAAAATATAATATTGAAATTTTAATAAATGAAAATGTAAAAGTATTTAAGGGGAAAGAGAAAGTTGAATTTGTTGAAACAGATAAAGGAACGTATAAAACGGATCTCGTTCTAGTATCAGTTGGCGTGCAGCCAAACACAGAGTTTGTTAACGGAACAGCGATTCGCACGAACAAAAAAGGGGCTATAGAAGTAAATGCTTATATGCAAACGAATGTGGAAGATATCTATGCAGCAKGAGATTGTGCAACGCATTATCACATCATAAAAGAAACGCATGATCATATTCCAATCGGTACAACTGCAAATAAGCAAGGGCGTCTTGCAGGATTGAATATGGTTGATAAACGAAGAGCATTTAAAGGCACTCTCGGTACGAGCATTATTAAATTTATGGGACTCACTTTAGCGAGAACGGGTTTAAGTGAAAAAGAAGCAAGTGGATTGAAAATACCATATAAAACAGTGAAAGTAGATACAACAAGTATGGCTGGATATTATCCAAATGCAACAGCACTTTATGTGAAATTGTTGTATCGTTCTGATACAAAACAACTATTAGGCGGACAAGTTATCGGAGAAGAAGGCGTGGATAAACGAATCGATGTTATTGCAATGGCGCTCTTTCATAAAATGAGCATTCATGATTTAGAAGATGTCGATTTAAGTTATGCACCGCCATATAACAGTGTTTGGGATCCAGTTCAACAAGCAGCGCGGCGAGCGGAATAGTACTTCTTATAGAAGTACTATTTTTTATTTCGAAAACACCGAATTATAAAAAAATATATAAAATCATATTTGTCCTTGAAAAATGTAGTACGTATCTATTATATTTTCATATAGTACTTATTTTTTCATACATAAAAATATGATAGAGACAAGATAGTAATGAATGATGCTGGGGGATAAGAAATGGCAATAAATATGAGAACAGTAGAAGAGTGGATTGCGGAGTCAAACGCAAGACATGAGGAGGACTTTGGAGAAATTGTCCAAGAAATAAAAGAGCTATGCATTGCGATTGATAACGCTACTTTAATTTACCCGAAAAATGTATTTTGCTTTGGAAAAAAAGCGGAAGTGTTCTTCTTTTTCCAAGATCATGTTGTCATTGGTCAGGTGCAAGAAGAGTATATTAAAGTTGAAAAATTAAAGTATGAGAATATTACAGATATAAGCCTAAAAACAAATGATAAAAATACAACATTAGAGTTGCAGTTCTCTAATGGAAATTCTATTATGCTAGATAGTTTAAATGATAACTGCGGAACGAAGAATTGGTTGTTTGCAAGACAGATTAAGAGTATCTTTAAAGTAATTTAGTAGTGAAAGCAGGTCTTATATAAATCCAAATTAAAAACGACAAAACCCCTTCTTTTTAGGTAGGAGAGAGCATCCATCCATGCATAGAAGCGGTCAAATCCTTTTCCTGCCCTATGCCAAGTGAAAACAGAGGGAGAAAGCGAGTGTAAGGTACCTTTTGTTCTTCGTAGCAGCAATTTACATGTTGAAAAATCAAAATGGATTTATATAAAATCCCTTCAAAAACACGCCCTTTGCTAGCACAGTGTACTAAGCGCAGGGCGTGTTTTTAGCTATGCAAATATCCTTTTAACCAAGTGCGATGGCGATAGGGACCAACTGGAATTTGAATAAGGGTCGTTTTTCTTTTTGTATCAGTTTCATACAGTTTGTCACATAAGTTTGCATCAAATCCTAAGAGCGGGTGACCTCCCATATCCATAGCTGAGGCTGCTAAGACGAGTTTTTGGACGAGCATTCCAGCTTCCATTTGTTGAATTCGATATCCTCTATAACCTAAATCGTTTTTTAAATAATCTTTATTTCCTATTACATGTAAACAGAGTGGTACTTGAAAGAGATTTACATTGTCCATTGTCATACCGGATTGTAAAGGATAGCGGAGATCTCCTAATTGAATTTTTTCTAATGTATGAGCATTACTGTCGTAGGAATAGGCACCATTTGGCAAACCGTCTACGTTATAAAAGCATCCGTATAGTGAGACACGTGATTTTGTCTTTATATGTGTTCCGTCTAAATCATTTTGATAAGGAAAGGAAAGAGTTGCTTCTTGAAGTAAAGTAGCTAGTTGCGTATCGCTTATTTTCCTTAAGACAAAATCTAAATCAGGTGAATAACGTTTTTGACAAGCTGTTGCGAAATCGTATGATAATCGTTCTACTCTGGGGAGTGTCAAAGTTTGTGTGTGATGTGGAACAGTTGCCTCTTCTGTCACAGTTCGAAATTGTTCAGTTGAATCTAGCATAGATGCTGCATTCATTGTTGTTATTATAGGGTGATCAGTAAAGTTCTTTGATCGAACGAAGTGTTCATGCTTTAAAACGGGAAGCTGCTGTGAGAGTTCATAAGAAGTAACGTTTGCGCATGTATTATTTGGATGAAACCATTCTTCTACAGGGTGGTTAGATAATGGGATAACTGCATACACACTTTCTTCTTGCTCCGATAGTCCGAGTAAATGATTAATGGCTCTATCAAGAAATTGAAAATATACACCAGATGTATAGCCGAATTGTTTAGAGACTTCTAGTAATTGGCCGATGAGGACACCAGTATCTAGACCTTGGAGACGGTAGGAAAAGTTATTATATTTAAAGAAATTTTTCCAAAACATTGTTGATACAAAGGCGGTGCCGAAGCAAGCAGATAGATTGCAGCGATTTCCAAGTGCCTCCGTGAGATAAGAGTCAAAATTTCCTTCACGCAGTAATACGAGACGATGATGTGCTGCGTCATAATGATAGATTCCCTGTGGACAATGATTCATTTTTAAATACAAATATAATTCATTTGGATATAGAGCTCCTCCAGAAGGAATAAATCTTCGGTATATATTTGTTGTATTTTGTTCTTCTAAGCCGAGGGAAGGCTGGCACAATTGAGTTAGGCCAAATGTATACCAGAGACAATGTCCGATTTGCTCGAGAGTGGGTTCTTTAGACAGATTTTGATCTCGCARTGTTAGCGGTACCTCTAGAGAAAGAGGAATGACAGGTAGATTACGGTATAGTTTATAGGGAAGGGGGGCATCAGCCCAGTTAATTTCCTTGTCTTGGGGCATGATTTCATCAATGGAAAAATGCAAATGGTGTAGAAATGTTTCTAGTTGCATCAATCTACCTCCTTATTGTGACTTATGGAAACGGATGAGGATGTGGATTAAGTTGTTCAAATGTAAGTGGCTCATTGGTATATCCAAGTTCCAGTGGTACGGTAAGTACTCTTTGTAGTCCTGTTGTGCGAGTAAGTTGATGTCCAAATGTCATTGGCAACATACCAGGAATTAGTACTTTCACACAATATAATCCGTTCTTTCGTATGAGAGGAACAGTTTGGTCAATGACGATGACTTCAAGACCTGAGTGATGTAGTCGATCTAAAAGATGGCGAAGGTCCGAAGTTAGGTCCCTATCGATAGATCTTAACTGATTCATTTGTTGAAATGTTTGTACAGACCGATTGTCATTCAATAAAAATTGAAGGCGTTCTTCGGCTTCTGGTAAACCATATACCATACTATGATCATCCATTTGGGTGACCAGATAGGGATCCCGTAAACATTGTTCGTATTTTTGCTTGTTTGCTTCAAGTTTTTCATCCATAGTAAGTAACATACCTGCTAATTCATGGATAGCACTTTTAACAGCTCGCATTGGTTCCATGTGGGCACCACCTGCACAGACGAGATTCATTCCACCCTTTTTTGTATTTTTTGCAATGGCCCATATACTTGGAATACCATGCTCCATCGTTGCATCAAAAACATGTAGATCATAGCCTGTAATCGTGCGCATTCGTTCAATCATCAATTGTAATTCCACATCGTCCGCAGAAGCTAAATCCAGGCGGGGAAGTGGTAATTGTGCATACCAAGTTAGCAAGAAAGCATCGCGTTCGACTATTTCTAAAATGCCATGGAAAATCGCTTCTTCTAAACTCCCTCCAATTGCACAGCCGTTTGAAGTTTCATAAACAAAAGCGTCCCTGTGTCCTAGGCTATAATATGCAATCGATTCTGGAACTAAGACGGGACGATTTTGTGATAAAGAATAACCCCATACCCAGTCTTGAGGATAATCAGGATCAAACGGTTTAAATGGGAAATCTGTTTTTTTATAATGTTCATCTGTATGTACACCGATTGTGAGAGGATTGATGGCTGTATCTTCTAACTCTCGGTAGCTACCATGAACATTTGTCCGTTTCCCGCGAGGGGTCATTCCACAGTATCGTTCTAATCCTTCTAAGATAGCAGTTGCTTCACTAGCCCTGAATGAATGTGTTCGGCCCGCAACTCCTTCATTCCCTAAAAGTAACGGCATATTTACAATAACATCAGCAAATGGTAATAAGGAATGCTGCATTTTTCCATTTAAAAGTCCAGTCCGATAATCTAAATAATCTTTAGTCAAAAATGTATTTAAATCTTCAATAGAACGACAACGATAACTTTCATTGCCAGTTTTAAAACTTGACTGGAGTGAAATGTAGGCATCCGTTGCAGTGTCATCAGGTAATGTGCTACACATTGGGCATAGAGGATCAGGAAGAAATGAATGACGTGAACATTGAAAGGTTTGCATGTTAAGTAARATGAGTTCCTCAGCTAAAGAGGTATGCCCTTCTGTTAAAATCCTTTCTGTTTCAGCATGAATAAGCTGACACATTTGTAGTAATCCAGTTTGGGTTGCGCATACATCTCGTTGTATGGCATCATCCTTTTTTAAGGAATATTTCCGCTGTAGCTCCCACATTTCTTTTTGGTCAAAGCCAGCTATAAAACGTCTTGCATCAGCACAAAGGGAACATCCTGCTGTATTTGGCTGAACATAAGGACCAATGATACCCTCACCAAATGAAGTAAAGCCCCGAAGCCATGGAATGTTAGCGGAGCGAAATATTTCTTCAGCTTCATGATGGATAGAGGAAGGAGAACCATCGTGTAATACGAGAGCAAGATGAATATTTTCAGGGAGTGGCTCTTCAAGTGTATTTTGATGAATGATAGGGTAGTGAACAGATAATTGCTGATTTACATAGTTTGCTAGTAGGCCATCTCCTACAATTAATATTTTCCGACTCATCATTCTACCTCCTCTTTGATTACCACACCAACTACACCGCCTAATCCTTCTTTTAAAAATGGTTCAATTGCTAGGTCCAGGACGAAGGGATGAAGATTATGTTCTTTTAAATTCTGTAAGGCTAATTGCAAGGATTCTAATTGTGGCATTTCTTCTTCTTTTTGTATTTCAGCCCTAAACGATTCTGCACTGTGTAAAAGGATAGAGGAGTCCAATAATATATTGGATTTATAGGGAACTTCTTGATTTTGGACATGAAGTAGTGCTTGTTGTAATGCATTTCTTAGTGCTAATGTTATATTTAAATCAGTACTACCGTACCACTGGTTGTGTACACCGATCCAAACAACAGGAAAACCTAGCACCTCTTCACCAATTCCTACCATTGTTTCCCCATGTATCGCGGAGAGTGCACGTAAATAAAATTGGCAGTGTTTGTCGTGAATCTCTGTTAATTGTAGTTGTGTAATTTCTTCTGTTTTGGTCAACTGCCTCGTTTGTAATGTGTGTGTTAAATGATTTTGTAGTGCACGGTACACGCCCTCTACCATTGTTTCCCCAGCCCCAATTCCAATGAATTCATCTTGTTCAGGAATAAGGAAATGAACCATTTGAGTTACATATGTTTCAATTCCGGTTAAACCTGCTTCGCGGCGTGCTTCGTCATGCGTTAATCCACCGCAAATTATAGTAGGCAGGAGCGTAGTAGGTCCTTCTGATAATGGATTTGCAACTTGGATATAGCATTGAGACAACGGTAATTGCTTTAGATTTTGTTCATCCCATATGTGAAAAATTCCAGAGGTTCTTGAAGTTAATTGGTCAAAAAAACGAAAAAGTTCATTCGAAGGGCTTTGGTTTGAATGTCTTTTGAGAGTTTCATCAATGTCTTGTATCGTTTCTATTGTAAAGTTTTTTGTTGTTATAAGCGGGTGTTTGATGGAAGTGTGCCAGCTGCCTTCTAGCGTTTCAAAATTTAGTAAAAAGAATTGTTTATTTTGCTCTCTATTTGAAGAGCCTGTAATATTTTTGAATAACTCAAAAACGACAATGTTTGCTAACATAGCCCCAGCGATTGGAGAGAAAGGCTCTAATAGTTGATCTTTTTGAAGGGCAGTCTCATGTACGCGTCGCCATGCAGATTCCCAGCATTCTTCAGATTCTGTAGTAATGACAGGACCAGCTAAGCCTACTTGCTCCAAACATAAAGCAGGAAGAAAGTTTTTCTTTTCTTCTCTACAAATCGCATGGATCGCTCTTAATTTTTCAATATTTCCATTTTGAGATACATATAGAATCCAATCAAAATGTTGAAAAATTTCCTGCAAGGAACGATCTATCGTTGTATCTATTTCTTGAACAAGTACATTTTGATCAGCATCGTGGGCTTTTTGTACAATCTCAATTAATCGAGAGCGATTTGTTGCGGTAGAGTCGGTAATAAGACAGTGAAACTCAGGTAAACCAGATTCAAGTAAAGAAGAAATTAATGAAGTGAAAATAGATCCAGATCCAATTGCTAGGACTTTAGCTTGTCGATACATTTGAAATTTTAGGGCACCCGAGTGAGAGTAGGCCTCTAAAAATTCAATTTGCGATGCGTATCTCTCAAGTAAGGCATTCTCCAACTGATGAGGAGAATCTTGACTTACATCACGTACAAAACCATTTTGGTGCAAAAGTTCTCCAAGTTCAAAAACTCTATTTTGATAAGGRAGGGGGAGTCCGCTTGTTAGTTCTTCCAAAGTATGTTCTCCATTAAACATAGGCATTAATTTTTCAATCCATTCATAGATACCATTACCTTGCATTCGGAATGAACTGGAGTTGTTTCGAAAATAGACACCCCCGTTTGAGTCGGGGAGGAAAAAGGTATCCTTGTTCATTTTTAGCTTTGTGGAAGCTGTGAAAGTACTCATTGTATTCCTCCTTATCAGTAAATTTGTTCTAGACATACATTATCATTGTATGTATTGTGAGTTGTCCCTTATGAACTCAAAAAAATTACGATTGTTTTAGAGTCTTATTGAACGACCCCCACCTACCTCTACAAGAGCTTGAGGTGGGGGACTCTCGGTTAAAATGATAAAAAAAGGCTGCATGAAAGATCGAATAAATCGATACTTTCATACAGCCTTTTGTATTTCGAAAGTCTATCAACCTTCTAATAATAATGATTTTGGATCTTCAAGCATTTCTTTCACAGCAACAAGGAAGCTAACTGCTTCTTTACCATCGACAATACGGTGGTCGTAAGATAGAGCAATGTACATCATCGGACGGTTTTCCATACGTTCTGCATCGATTGCAACTGGTCTTACTTGAATTTTATGCATTCCAAGAATACCTACTTGTGGGCTGTTTAGGATTGGTGTTGACATAAGGGAGCCGAACACACCACCGTTTGTAATTGTAAATGTACCACCTTGTAGTTCTTTTAATGTAAGCTTGTTATCGCGTGCTTTTTTACCTAGTTCACGAATTTCGCTTTCGATTTCAGCAAAGTTCAATTGGTTTGCATCGCGTACAACTGGAACAACTAATCCATCTGGAGCTGCTACAGCGATTCCGATATCATAGAATTTTTTAATGATAAGCTCGTCACCTTGGATTTCAGCATTTAACAATGGGAATTGTTTTAACGCTGCAACAACTGCTTTTGTGAAGAATGACATAAAGCCAAGACGAACATCATGTTTTTTCTCGAATGAATCTTTACGTTCTTTACGTAATTCCATGATTGCAGTCATATCAACTTCGTTAAATGTTGTTAACATTGCAGATGTTTGTTGAACTTCTACAAGACGTTTTGCAATTGTTTGACGGCGGCGGGACATTTTTACGCGCTCAACTGGTTTTTCAAATTCAGTTTTTGCTGCTGGTTTTGGACTTGTTTTTTCTTGTTTTGGCTCTGCTTTTGGTGCAGCAGCATGTGCTTGTACATCGTGTGGTCTTACACGGCCAAGTGGATCAGTGCTGCGTACTTCATTTAAGTCGATTCCTAATTCACGTGCCATTTTTCTAGCAGCAGGTGATGCGATAGGACGATCTGTATTTGGAAGACCTTGTAAAGCTGTTTTAGCTGGTGCAGCATTTGGAGCTTCAGCTTTAGGTGCTTCTGTAACTTCTTGTTTTGGTTGTTCTGGAGCTGCTGCTGGAGCAGGTGTACTTACTGCAGCGCCGTTTGCATCTAAAATTGCAATGATGTCGCCAACTTCAACTGTATCTCCAGGCTCTCCTAGTAGTTGTGATACAATACCTGAATCTTCTGCAATGATTTCTACATTGACTTTATCCGTTTCAAGCTCAACAACGCTGCCACCTTTCTCAACTTTGTCGCCTACATTGATAAGCCATTGTGAGATAGTTCCTTCTGAAATAGATTCTGCAAGCTCAGGTACTTTAATTTCGATCATTTTAAATGTCCTCCCCTTATTTGCCTAACGGTGTGTTTTGTCTTTTTTTCTTCGGTAATCTCAAAGTTTCCAGCTTGATTGGACAGAAATTCTTTACAGATTGAGCTGTAAGGAACTCTGCCCGCATGAGCTAGAGCACATCACTTTCGTTGTTAGTTGCTAAAAACTTCTATTTCTTGTTTATCTTGTCGAAAGTTATACTTTATATCTAATGCATGTGCAACAATTAGTTCTTGCTCAGCTTTGTGTGCAAATGGATCGCCACCTGATGGGCTAGAACGATCTGGGCGTCCGATGTATCCTGTTTTCACTTTATCTCCAGCAAGTTCAAACAGAATTGGAGCCATGTAATGCCATGCACCCATATTACGTGGTTCTTCTTGTACCCAAATGATTTCTTCTAAGTTTTTAAAGCGTTTCATAATAGATTGAACTTTTTCAGCAGGGAATGGGTACAACTGCTCAATACGAACGATATGAAGTTCATCTAAATTGTACTCGTGTTTACCAGATTCGATTTCTGCTGCTAAATCAATTGCTACTTTACCTGTCGTTAAAACAAGGCGTTTTACTTTGCTTGGTTTTGTACCAAGATTTTCTTGTTCTAAAGCAGGTTGGAAGCGTCCTTCACTTAGTTTGTCACCTGATGAAGCTGTAAGTGGATGACGTAATAAGCTTTTTGGCGTCATAATGACTAATGGACGAACTGCTTCTGTACCAAGGATTGATGCTTGACGGCGTAAAATATGGAAGTATTGTGCCGCGCTTGTTAAGTTTGCAACAGTCCAGTTGTTTTCTGCAGCTAATTGTAGGAAACGTTCTGGACGTGCACTAGAGTGCTCCGGTCCTTGACCTTCGTAACCGTGAGGTAATAGAAGAACTAGGCCTGATTTTTGTCCCCATTTTGCTCTTCCTGCTGAAATATATTGATCAAATAATGCTTGTGCAGTATTTGAGAAGTCACCGTATTGTGCTTCCCACATAACAAGAGTTTCTGGAGCGAATACATTGTAACCATATTCGTAGCCGACAACAGCAGCCTCTGATAACGGACTGTTATGAACAGAGAATGATGCGTTAATATTCGGCAGGCGATGTAATGGTGAATATGTTTCGTTTGTTTCTGTATCATGTAATACGATATGACGATGTGCGAACGTACCACGCTGTGAATCTTGACCAGTTAAACGAATTGGCGTACCTTCTTGTAAAATAGAAGCGAATGCTAAAGATTCAGCAAGTGCCCATTCAATTTTACCGTTCTCTTCAAGAGCATCTTTACGGCGCTCAAGAATTTTCTTCACTTTCGGATATACGTTAAAGCCTTCTGGCCAAGTTAAAAGCCCTTCGTTAATTGCACGAAGTGTTTCAAGCGGAAGACTAGTATCAATTGACTGAATTCCTTTCGCAACAACATCTGGAACCTTAACATGAATTGCAGCTTCACTTGTATCTGCTGGTGGTACTTGTGCATACTCAGATTTTAAATGCTCTTGTACGAATTGAGTAATTGTTTCAACCTCATCTGCATTTAGAACGCCCGCAGCTTCTAATTGGCTTGCATATAAAGCTCTTACAGTTGGATGGTTTTTAATTTTTTTATAAACTTGTGGCTGCGTAACTGCTGGGTCATCCATTTCGTTATGACCGTAACGACGGTAACCGATTAAATCGATTAAGAAGTCTTTTTTGAACAGCATACGATATTGAATCGCAAGGTTAGCAGCAGCAAGACATGCTTCCGGGTTATCAGCATTCACGTGAACGATTGGAATTTCGAATCCTTTCGCAAGGTCACTTGAATATTTCGTAGAACGAGAATCATAGCTATCTGTCGTAAAGCCGATTGCGTTATTTGCGATAACATGAATTGTTCCACCAGTTTGGTATGCGTTCAATCTGCTTAAGTTCAATGTTTCAGATACAATACCTTGACCAGGGAATGCAGCATCACCATGAACTAAAATTACGAATGATTTTGAAACGTCGTGTTCGGGATAGCCAGCTTTTTTACGATCTTCTTGAGCAGCACGTGCATAACCTTCAACAACTGGATTAACGAACTCAAGGTGACTCGGGTTATTTGCTAATGTAACGCGTGTGCTAGCTTCTTCAGATCCGACAACTTCTTCTCTACCTAAATGGTATTTCACATCGCCAGTCCAGCCGGTATTAACTTTAGCATTATCTATTGTTGCATGTTTGAATTCTGCAAACATGTGACTATATGGTTTTTCTAATACATGAGCGAGTACGCTTAGACGACCGCGGTGAGCCATACCAATCATGACATCGTTTACGCCGCCTTTAGCACCTTCTAAAATAATTTCATYTAGTACAGGTACAAGCATATCAACGCCTTCGATGGAGAAACGTTTTTGGCCAACGAATGTTTTATGCAAGAATTGCTCGAAACCTTCAACAGCTGTTAAGCGTTTTAAGAGAGCAGTTCGTTTTTTATTTGTTAATGGTTGACGCAGGGAATTTGATTCCACCATTTGATGCAACCACGCGCGTTCTTCACTATCCTGTATATGCGAGAATTCATAGGCTAAAGATTTTGTGTAAACATCTTTTAATCTATTAATTACATCAAAAGCTGTGTGAACATCATTTGGTGCATCTGCCCATACTGTTTTAGCTGGAATCGCTTTCAAATCTGCATCGCTCAATTCGTTCATTGCTTTCTCGATGAGAGATTGTCCATCAGCAGGCTCTTCCATTGGATTAATATGAGCCGATGTATGACCGAATGAACGGATATGCTCAACAAGTTGAACGACTTTAAGAATTTTTTCAATGTTTCCTGTGTTTTGAGGAGAAAAATTTGTTTCCTTGTTGTCCCCTGTTACGACATCTGCTTGGAATGGAGGAGCTCCAAAAGTTTCAAAAAGCTCTTGTAATTCCGGATCAACAGAACCTTCTCCTGTCACGTAACGATCATACTGTTCAATAACATAACCAAGGTTCGGACCATGGAATTTGGCCCAAGGGTTTGTCGTTGTATTCTTCCTCGTCATTTGTTTAAACCTCCCAATGCATGTAATCCTTCTTTCATAATGCGAAAGAATGCATTTTGCTCTTTTCATAATTGATGAACCAGTAATGAATGTAAATGTTATCTTTACTCTTATGTTATTACGATAATTTACATAATACCAAACATTATTACTTATCCGTTTTGTAAAAAAACATTCACAATTACTTATCACCCAAGTTAATCTTTCATGTTATAAAGTAATTTTAAGGAAAAAATAGGTGATTTCATCTGGTACATCCGCACTTGGAACAAAATCTTCCATATGAAAATATAAGGTGAATTGTAAGAATGTTTTGTTAAAATGCGGTTTGATTTATGTATATTAAAATAATAAGCGCTTTCAAAAATATTATACAACAATATAACAGGATATAGTATAAAAAATAAAAAATTATGAATTTATCGTAAACTTTATTTCAATAGTGTTAAATATTGAAAGGAAAAAAGAAAAATTTGCTTGTAAGTGATGATTATGATTTGAAAATGGTTCATAAATCGTTAGTTTTTGCAAATATAGCAGAAAATAGCTTAAAAAGGGTAGCCAGCTTCATTCGTATAGGAGAAAAAATGTAATATTTTAAAAAGATAAAGTGCAGATAACAATATTAATTTTTCTCATTACAGAGGGATAAATATAATGAAAACCATCTATACAAATAAAGTTAACTATATGTTCCATTTTAGTTATGACAATAGTCGTGATCAAAAAGAATAGGCGGGAGTAAGAAGGATTGGAAAAGTTATGTAAATAATGTAAAGGATACTTGACGTAAAGGATGCTTTACATTTATACTCTGTTCAAGGAGGAGGGGGGATTTTCTTTGGAAAACAAAATGGTAGAATACAGAAAAAAATTGGGACTGTCTCAAGAGAAGTTAGCCGAAAAACTTGGTGTTTCTAGACAGACGATTATTTCAATTGAAAAAGGAAAATATGATCCATCACTTCCTTTAGCATTTGAAATTGCGAAAACATTTCAGACAACCATTGAGAATGTATTTATTTATGAAGGGAAAGAACGGGAATGATAGAGAAGGGGGAATATTAATGAATTATTCACAGAAGTACTTTTTGATTATAGGAATGTTTTTTTTAATTATGAGTGGATTCATGGTATTAGCAGGGATTATGACACATTCTGCGCCGCCAACTCCGACTTATACATTAGCATCGATGATGATTATGTGCTTTTGTTTAAGTTATCTTCACCCACAATTTAAAGAGAAAGACGAAAGGATGAAGTTAATCCGTCAAAAAGGGATGTTTTATTCTTTCTTTGCGTTATTGATATATTTCATTGTTTTTTCAATTGGGTTACATTTAGAAATCATTATATTGACAGCTGGAGAACTACTTAATATATTAGCTGCTTTAACGATTAGTACGGTTTTTATTTCGTTTGTTGTCTTATCTAAAAGATATTAAGTGGAAAATAATGAATTATAGGTCTTACATATAGGAAGGAGAAAAAATGCAATTTTTTTATGCGTTTAGTATAAGTATTATTTTAATTCTATTCATGTATTTCTTCGTTCGCAAAGATATTACGAAAGATAATACGCTGACAAAGAGAGGTTTTTATAAACTGATTGGATGTTTAGCGGCTATGTTTGTGGGGATTATTGTGTTGGTGGTATTGATGAGTAAGAAATTATAAGCTAGTAAAAGAGGTAGAAGATAGCAGGAATAAAACAGAATCAAGTCCAGTATGCAATAAGTTTGCATCTGGATTTCATTCTGTTTTATTTTTATTACATTTTTGTTACTACTCTTATTCTTATCTTAGAAACAATTATACTTATACATAGTATGATGATTTAGTCAATGGCCAAATTTAGGGAAAAGGAATGAATTTATGAAAAAACAAATCACAGCACTTTCTTTAGCTATGGTTCTGGGCTTCGGTTTCCAACCGATYGCTAGTTTAGCAGAAACATCAAATAACATAACGCAAGATTCTACTCAACAAGCTGGATGGAAATTAGAAAATGGTGAAAGGTTTTATTATGAAAATGGTAGTAAAAAAACAGGTTGGATTGTATTAAATAATCAATGGTATTACTTAGATGAATCAGCTGGCGGAGCGATGAAAACAGGTTGGTTAAAAGAAGGGAATAATTGGTATTACTTAGATGAAGCAGCCAGTGGAGCGATGAAAACAGGTTGGTTGAAAGAAGGAACTAATTGGTATTACTTAGATGAGGCAGCCAGTGGAGCGATGAAAACAGGTTGGTTGAAAGAAGGAACTAATTGGTATTACTTAGATGAATCAGCTGGCGGAGCGATGAAAACAGGTTGGTTGAAAGAAGGAACTAATTGGTATTACTTAGATGAATCAGCTGGCGGAGCGATGAAAACAGGTTGGTTGAAATACGGAGTAAATTGGTATTACTTAGATGAGGCAGCTGGCGGAGCGATGAAAACAGATTGGTTGAAATACGGAGAGAATTGGTATTACTTGGATGAATCAGCTGGCGGGGCAATGAAGACAGGCTGGTTGAAAACAGGTGGTAGTTGGTACTACTTGGATGCGGCAGCCAGCGGAGCGATGAAAACAGGTTGGTTGAAATACGGAGTAAATTGGTATTACTTGGATGGAGCAGCTGGCGGGGCAATGAAGACAGATTGGTTGAAGTACGGAGAGAATTGGTATTACTTGGATGCGGCAGCTAGCGGGGCAATGAAGACAGGCTGGTTGAAAACAGGTGGTAGTTGGTACTACTTGGATGCGGCAGCCAGCGGAGCGATGAAAACAGGTTGGTTGAAATACGGAGTAAGTTGGTATTACTTGGATGGAGCAGCTGGCGGGGCAATGAAGACAGGCTGGTTGAAAACAGGTGGTAGTTGGTATTACTTAGATGAAGCAGCCGGTGGAACGATGAAAACAGGTTGGAATAAGATTGACGAAAAAATGAATTATTTCAAAGATAGTGGACAATGGATAGGAAATACGCGTGAGCTAACGGTTAGATCAACAGCATACTCAAACGACCCGGAAGAAAATGGTGCGGAACCTGGTGAACATGTTTATACGAGTATGGGAGATGATTTAACTGCTAATCCAAATTTAAAAGTGATTGCTGTGGATTCTTCAGTTATTCCACTTGGCTCGAATGTATATGTAGAGGGATATGGACCAGCTGGAGCTAGGGATACTGGTGGAGCTATTAAAGGGAATAAAATAGACGTATTTATACCTTCAAAGCAGGAAGTTTGGAACTGGGGAGTTAGAACAGTAAAGGTATATGTATTACCTTAAAGTCATTGTAGTTCATGTACATATTGTAAAAAAATCATTATTACTATAGTAATATGCTTTTATTAGAAACAGCTTTTTCAAGCGAAGACTTGAAGAAGCTGTTTTGTTTAGTGCTAATATACTAGATTCTTTATTGTGTAAATTTATTGAGTGGGTGCAGCATGATGTAGGGTCGGTTTATGTTATGAATTTTGAATGGGCATTAGCTTCCTGGATCGGAATTCCGTCACCAGTCTGTATTTTTTCGGAAGAGTGTGGTAGAGCGGTCGCTATGGAACATAATGGTGATCTGTTTTCTTGTGATCATTACGTTTATCCTAAATATCGATTAGGAAATATTACAGATGGATTAGTAAATATGATAAATTCCCCATCACAGCTTGCCTTTGGTAAGAAGAAGCGAGATACACTGCCCTCAGTGTGTAGAAATTGCGAGGTTCGATTCGCTTGTCATGGCGAATGTCCTAAAAATAGATTTCTAGTTTCAAATCAAAATGAGCCAGGATTAAATTATCTATGCGCATCCTATAAGAAATATTTTAAGCATATTAATCCTTATATGAAAATGATGAAACAGCTGTTACAAGACGGCTTGCCTGCTTCCTATATGAAAGAAATACTTGCGGATCAAGGAGGTCTTTCGAAAATCTAAAATAGTATATTTCTAATTTTTCGAAAGCGTTGGGACTGTAATCACTTTAGTTGATCCAATTATCTAATACGAAATGCGTTAGTTCATATTCACGAATGATATCCGATATCCTTTTGGTTGGGTATTTACGCTGAAGCAGCAAGAATTTGTTGTTTTTTACGCATTAATTTGATTTTTTATGGAAAGATATGTTAGTAGGTATGCGATTTGAACGCTCTATTTTTTAGAGTATGAAAGGAGGAGTACGAATATGGTGGAAATTGAAGTAGGCGAAACTTTTACCATTAGCGATGAGAGTGATCAGGAGCAGGAAGTTGAAGTGCTGGGAACGATGAATGTCGAAGGAGCAGAATACATTGCTGTCGGCTTTGTAGAAGACCTTCAAAAGGAAACAGATGAAGACATTGACATCTTCTTTTTAAGAGTAGAAGATGATGGTGAATTGTCATACATTGAGAGTGACAAGGAGTTTGAAAAAGTGTCTGCTGCGTTTGAGGAAATGATGGATGAGCAAGATTAATATTGATTGGACAGAAGAGAGGGATAAATATATGCCCTCTCTTTGTGTATATATAGTTGAAAAATATTTCCCATAATTGATTATAAATAAAGGGAAAGTGACATTGATGTTTATTAAATATCTCATTGAATTCTTTTGTATAGCTTGAATCAGCAACCATGTTGGCTAAATCAACGAGTAAATTATCGTATAAAAATAGCGTTCTACCAATTGGTAGAACGCTATTTTGCCGTATTTTATCCCGCATTAACGGGCAGTAAGACCCCCACCTCAAGATTCAGAGAGAAACGAGGAAGATAGGTGGGGGATCAACTGTCCGTAAAAGCCCGATT